>CAPYQR010000005.1:1814-26601 GCA_948742005.1 uncultured bacterium | reverse complement strand
TTGTTAAAATGTTTGAATCAAGTTCTTTGAGTTTGTCTTTGTCAATTTCTTCTTTGATGCGCAGGCAATAATCTAAATTTAAAGCTTTTAGGGCTTTTATTGCTGCTTCAACACAGGGGCATACGACTTTTTCGCTTAATCTGTATGTAATTATGCCAAAATTTAGTTTTTTGTTTCTTTTGTTAATAAATGAATCTTTGTTTTGCTCGCAATATCGCGTTATTTCTTTTTCAATTGTTTTGATTTCTTTTGTGATTGCTTCGCATTTGGCATTATATTCATTTTTTAGCTCGTTAATTTTAAGGGTGAGTTCGCCCTCGAGTTTGTTTTTTCTAATTTTCAATTCTCCTAATTTCTTTAATTGATTGTCGATTTCTTCCCAGTTTTTGTATAAACTTTCTTTTTTCTTAGCCATAAATCCTCCTATTTTTCCATAGCTTTTATTGCTTTGATTACTTTAGAAACGTCTTTTTGTGTTAAAAAATTTAATCTTTTTTTGCCTGTAATTCTTTCTATAAAAGAATTTAGCGCCTTTTCTTTTTCTTTATTCGTTTCTTTAATTGAAACATTTTTCCAAAGAACATCAATTAATCTTAGCTGTTTTGGTGTTGCAAAACCTTGTCTTGAGGCAAGATTATTAAATTTTAAATTGTCATTTTCGGCTTTTGGATTGTATAAATTCAATTCTATTGCGTTAAATTTGAGATTATTTATTAATTCTCCCGCCTGAGTGTAATTTAAATCTTTGCTGCTTTTAACGTTGAAAGAATTTAGCATTTCATAATAATATAAATCATCATCAATTTTTAAAAGTTTTCTAAAACAGCCGATTAATTGGCGTTGCTTTGGTGTGCTTGAAATCATATTAAAAGTTTCTCCCTTGCTGTTTCGATTACATCAATATTGAGTTCAATATTATTTGATTGGATAATATCAAGACATAAATCAAGCATATTTTGGATATTTCTTGCGTTATAATTGCAGGCTTTTGCAAAAGAATTTATTAAAGTTTTTGAACAATTGGGAAAATATTGAATGATTAATTTTTCAATATCGGGTATATTTAATGAATCCAATTTTTCAACATAACCGATTCTGCTTGCAATATATGGAAAACCGCTTTGAACTTTTGATAAAAGACATCTTAATTCATTTGTACCAACAAAAAGAATTCCGCAGTTGTTTTTGGTTTTATCGTGAATTTTGCGGATTATTTTAAAAATATCTATTTTAAGATTTTCTGCTTCATCGAGAACAATTAAATATTTATTTCTTTCAAGTTTTTTGATTACATTGTTTGTAAATTCGTCCAATGACATATTATTGTGATAATTAACTTTTAATTGGTCTGCTATTTGTTTTAAAACTTCTCGTGCTGAAGTTTGTTCAAACGGGTCAACAACAATTATTCCCGAACTAATTTTTTTATATTCTAAAATGGCGGTTGTTTTGCCAATTCCCGGGATGCCGTAACATACTCCCATTTTTCCGCGCATTTGACACATATTAGCGGCGTTAAAAAGTCTTTTTGTTACATTGGTTTCAATAAAGTTTAAGGTTTTAAATTCGATATTTTCTTGTTTTTTAAAAAGCTTTAAATAGTTTTTTAAGTCATTTTCAAGAGTATCAACCCTGCCGTTGTAATTGTCGGATAAATAAAGGCTTATTGTTGAAGCTGATTTGTTAACGCCTCTTGCGATTGTTGAAATATTGATTTTTTTGGTTTCAATAAGCTTTTTAATTGCTTCTTGCAATTCTTTAGTTTCTTGTGTTTTTGCTGTTGTTTCAATTGTCATTTTAAAAACTCCTATACATTTAACTTTATTTTTGCGGGTAAATGCGCATTTTCATAACATGTTATTTGTAAATTTTTCTTTATGCGTTTTGACTTCAATTGCACAACATCATCGGGCAATTGTGTCCAAGGAATGTCATCAAACGGATTTGATGAACCTATTAATGCTTTTGTTTTTTGCATTGTACTTTTAATATAAGCGTTCTGGCGTTTTTGCTGCATTTTGTAATTATATAAATCACACGCATCGCCAAATTCTCTTGCCAAGGCTTTTACTGGAACTACGGTTGAGGCAGTGCCTATATATTCACCTTTTTGAGAGTAAATTTTTATTTTAGAAATATCAAAAAGGCTATATTTTACTACAAATTTACCCGTTCTTCCATAAAGGTTTTCGCTTATATATTCTTGATTGAAAAGCTGAATCGTATTTTTGCGCACGGTTCTTAAAACAGATGACATCATTAATTCGTCAAGCATATCAATATCAACGCCTTTTCCAATGCCTGAATTAAAAACATCTCCTATTTTTTCGTTTTTATTGTGCGGGTGTGGTCGTGAACGGTAATATTTAAGCCATTCTTCGATGATAAATTTTGCCTGCTGAATTGTCGGGGTTTTATCGTTTTTATGCAATTCTTTGTGAAATTTCTCGTTTCTTTTGTTGCGTGCAGGCTGTTTTGAAATGCTGCTTCCAATGTATGAACCGATTGCAGGCGGGCAGGATTTAACAAAATCAGAAAAAAATCTTTCAACAACTTTTGCTCTGCCGTTGTATGGTTTTGCAAATATTGTTTTTATGCCTAAATTTTGATAAATGCCTTGAAAATTGCAATCCTGAAAATTTTTAACACCTGTGAAATAATCGCCCTTAAAGGCTTTGCCGTTATCCATATAAACATATTTAGGAATTTTACCTAAGCGCAGAATGGAATTTCTTAGGGCTGAAGAAATACATTGGGTATTTTCGCTTAGCATTATTTCATATCCTGCAATATCTTTACTTTTCCAATCCTGAAAAACAACCATTGTTGCTCTTACGGGTGTACCTTTAAACGGGTCGATTACCATAAAATCAAGCTTGTTGCCGTCAGCCACAAGTACATCTCCCACTTCAAAATCGGAAGTATCTCTTTTAATATACGGCACAACTTCATCTTTAAGAGCTTTTTCGCCATTTCTTGAAAGAATGTTGAAATCGTTATGATTTCTTTTGATGTATTCGACAAATCTTCTAAATGTTGATAAAGATTTAATTTCTAAGCCGTTTTGATTAAATTTATATTTTAGAATATTATATGCGGTTGCAAGATTGAATTGCGCATCGTTATAATATAATTTAATAAATTCTTGTTTTTCAATATCTGTTAAAGATGTATTTAATTCTGATTCGCCTGTGTAGTTGTAAGCATTAATTAAAGAATTATAATCGCCTTTATTTTCATTTAATGTTTTATTCCAACGCTGCAAGGAACGTATTGAAATTTTATTAATGGAATTAAGCAGTGTTTCGGAAATCAAACCTTTATTAAAAGCAAGGACAAAGTTTTCATCGGCTTCTTTTTTATTTTTTTTATCTTTTCTGAAATTTTGCCAATGTGAAATAATATCAACTTTAACCAAAGCTAATTTTTTAGCTTCCTGTGGGATTACAGGTTTATTATTTAAAGCATTACTGCTGTTTGAATCTAAAGAAACAGGGGCGCAATTTTTATCTATCGCACCCTCTTGGATAGACGTATTATGGAAACTTAAAGAAACGGGGGCATCATGCAAATAACCATCAGTAAAACCGCCCCCTTGTGTTGTTAAACTAGACTTGGAGTTTAGAATTATTTTATGCTGAAGCTCGGATTCTAATGATGAAAATAAAATTTCATATTTTAAACCCGATTTTCCGCCTTTTGTATTAACTTTGCGTGTTTGATATTTTCCGTTTTCGCAATGACGTTGCAAAGTACGGGAATTAATGCCTGTTAATTTTGCTATGGTTTTTATACTTAAATATTCAAAATTCAAGCTATTAAGCATTATTACCCCTTAATCAATTCAAAAGATAAAAAATACAAAACGAAAAATATCGCAAAAAAGAAACTATCCAAACTTTGAAATGTTTGATACATTCCAAAAACGGATGCGGAAAAACAAGCTAAAAACTTAATGATTTGAATCATGCTAAGCTTTTGAATTTTTTTAACCGGTTTTTCTTTTTCACTTAAAACTAAAATTGTTAAATTATCCTGTATCATAGCTTAAACTCCTAATCTTTATAAACAATTGCAACCGAATCCAATAAAGATTTAAGCTTTTCAATGGCATTTAAATCGCCTTTTAAAGCTATATTTAACAATTGTTTTGATTTATTGAAAAAATGTCTTTCATTTTCTTCTTCTTCACATATTTCAATAAATTGTTTAATCCAATTTTCAATAGTTGGATTGAAATGTTTTCCATAAAAACAAGTGCAAATATATTCGTTAGTAAAACCCAATTCTTTGGCAACTTGCATTTGGGTTATTCCTTTTGTTTTCATTAACTGTCTTAATCTCTGACCACGTTCGTTTATTTGGTCCATCTTATTGCTTTTGAAAGAATTTTGCCTTGAATATTCTTGTTTTATTCTATTTTTTATAACCCGTGTTGCCCATTGTCTAAATGCAACGCCTTTTTTGGAGTTTACTCTGTAACCGACTGAAATTATGGCATCAAGGTTGTAGTAATCCATATTGTACTGTTTACCATCATTTGCAGTTGTCCAAATTTCTTGGACAGCTGTTTTTCTGTCCAGTTCCTCATCATTAAAGATATTAATTAAGTGATATGAAATCGTTCTTTTATCGCAATCAAACAACTCTGCCATCTGCTTTTGGGTTAACCAGACGTCATCTTTAATCTGCGTAACTTCAATAGTTTTTGAATCATTGATTTTGTAAGGTACTAAATTGTAATTTGTCATTTTTACACTCCTAAATTTTCTTTTAACCAAGTGTCAACTTTTTGGCTTTTTGATAAACCGCCAATTACTCTATTTATGGCTTGATTTGATATTTTAAGCTCGCTTGCAATATCTTTTTGCGAAATACCTTTTAAATTGAGCAAATATATAAAAGACGTAAACAAAAATAAATACTGACTTTTTGTTTGTGTTTTATAGTAGATAAATAAACTTTATACAAACATATTACAAACTTTATGCAAATATGTCAAGAAAAAGTTTGTAAAAAATTGAGGAAATATTTTTGAAATTTTCAGCACTACAAGATTATTTAACCAAAAGGCTTGATAGAAAAATAACACAGGCAGAAATTGCAACGGCTTTAAATCTTGATAAATCAAGTGTTTCTTTAAGAATTAAAAGAGAATCATATTTAAATCAGCGTCATGTAGAAGCAATAGAACATTTTTACGGCATAAAACTTGATGAAAAAAGCTCGTCTTACGACAATGATGATTGTATTACACTTGAGAGAATACACATAAATCCCAGTTGTGGAAGCGGTACAATGGTTTTTGATGAAGCAGATGTTACACCAATAACGTTAGGTAAAAAATTAATACAAAATATTTTCAAAGTTGAAAATTTAAAAAATTTAAAAGTTTTTCGCGCTTCGGGCGACAGTATGGAAGATACAATATACAGCGGTGATGATGTTTTAGTTGATATTGGAGATTGCAATTTCAATAATGGCGGAGTATTTATTATTGAAAAATTTAATGATTGGTTTATAAAACGCCTGCGCTTAAGGTTAGACGGCAATCTTGAAATAATTTCCGACAATAAAAAATATGAAACAGAAATAATAAAATATGAAAGCGATATTAAGATAAGCATTAAAGGCAAAGTTATAAAAAATTTAAGCAGAGGTTTGTAAAACAATCCCAGAGGAAAAATGAAAAAGAATAATATAATATTTGCAATATCAATAATAATGGCGGTTTATTCTTTTGTTTATTGTTCGACATATCCTTTTAAGGACGCTAATTTTGAGGAACAACAAACAAAATTAAAAGAAGCCGATTATGTTAAAGCTTATTGCAAAGGTGAAATTGAATACAGATTGCCTGATAAAACAAGAGTGGATTGCTTAACCGAAGAATACGCAATTGAATTTGACTGGGCTAAAAAATGGGCTGAAAGCATCGGGCAATCTTTATATTATGCAAAAATGACAGACAAAAAGCCCGCCGTTGCAATAATTGTTAAAAGTTCAAAAGACAAAAAATATATTGAAAGAATAAAAGCGGTTGATAAAAGTATTAAAATATTTGAAATAAAAGCGCAGGATTACTCAGAATAATTAAAAAAAGGCAAGACAAACGCCTTGCCGTACAACAACAAAGAACATATTAAGGAATTAAAACAACAAAATTATTAAATATTAAATTTTAAAAGTGCGGTTTAATTTTAGAATTTTTTACAAATAATACAAAACAAGCCAAAGAAAACAAGAAAACATATTATTATAAAAGCTGTTTCCATTTTCCAATTCTCCTAAAACGGTATTTCATCTTCATCAAGCAAGTCATCAATTTCAGATGTATTATTTCCCTCATCTTCCCGCATTTCTTCTGGTTGCTCCGCTTGTCCGCTTCCCTCAATAGTTTCAGACAATTCCTTATTCAAAAACAAATAATCAAGCTCATCTATTGAATAACCCAATAACGCACCGATTTGATTAATATACGGATTCCCCCGGTAGAAATTATTTGCTTTTAGTTCAATTTTTAAAGCTTTTAAATCAATGTTTTTAAGTACGGTAAAGATTTCTTCATTTTCATTAATTTTAAAATCTTCGCTGCTTTGCGGGTTTTCGCTTTTTTCTTTTAAATCCTTAACAAATTCAAAAATATCATCAAAATCCATTCCCTTTGATTTATATATCGCGCGCTCGACATCTGAACCTGTTAGAAATAATTTATCAAGTTTTTCTCTTTCTTTTGCCTTGATTTGTTCTTCATAGTCAGGGTTTTTTATTATTTCGCCGTTTTCCAAAATCTCATCTTCACAAAGCGCGTAAAGCGCAGTTGAAGTTTCTTCGATTTTTAGATTTTTATTATGATTAAATTCAACAATAAAATTATTTTTCTGTCTTTCGCTGTAAGGTTTTAACAATTTATAACTCATTTTTTCTCCTTATTTTATGTATCCGTAAGCACGCCAATCGCGAGTAAAATTAATGCGCTTAGTTGAAAATGTTGATGTCGTTAACGGATGTATTTGTATATATTGCCATTGCGTTGTGGCAGAACTACTGTTATTGCCAATAGTGGTAAAGCCTACATTGTAATTCATATCTTTATAGTTTTTTAATAAAGTTATTGTAACAGTTGTATCGCTTCCGCCTTGAATTTGACCGCCTTGTTCGCAATAACCGTCAGAATATATCCGATACCAAGACCTGCCGTTTGTATAACTTTCAATTAAATAGCTTCTTGAAGCACTATTTATATCTGCTAATTGTTCTTCAAATCTCCCTGCGTTAATCAAATTCGTGTTCTGCGCGGTATCTCCCGCGTAGAAATAAAGGTTTCCGTTGCCTTTGGCTTTTGTGAATTCAATATTCTGAATTGCCCCCGAAGCTGCTATTTCCGCTTTTTGTCCTTTTTTTAAAAATATGGTGTTGTTGGAGCCTGTAATTGTGGCGGAATAAGCTGTTGTTCCGATTTGAGAATCGGCGATAAACAGTTGTATGCTTCCGTTATCCATGTGAGCATGCAAAAAGCCGTTATACGGTGCCGTATAACCGTTAATATTGGTTGCGAGGGGTTCAAGAGTGATGTATTCATAACTTGGAAAATTCTCGCTCCCGTCAAGCAAAGGCAGGATAAATTCTGATGTTTCAAGGTCAATTTTAAAATCATAATCCGTCGCGGTTGAATCCGTTACAAGCTTGACGTCTGCGATTCCGATTTTTGAATTTGTGTTGTAAGATTCAATTAATTTATTCCAAATTGCAACAAATGTTGTCCCGGGATTCCTTTGCCCCGCGCTTTTAAGCCATGAAAGATTGTCGAGTTCAAGCGGGGAATATTTTGGCTCCAGCAAAGTATTAGAATTAATAATTTCATATTCATTAATTGGTTTTTCGCTTTCTTCCACCTCAGGGTTCAAGCAAATACAATAAGGATATCCGCAAGCTTCAACTTGAACAGGCGCGCCATCTTGATAAGTAGAATCAGCATCATTTGCGTTATACGACAGAGAAAAAAGCCTTTTTGCACCTGCAGAGTCATGTTCAGCCAACCCCTTATTTGTCGTTATATAATCAGCCTTAATTCCACCCTGCGTTGTAACTATTTCATGCCATTCGCCAAAAAACGAAAAATCACCTGCTGTTGAATTTGAATTTATCTGCCATTTTAAATTTGGCAAAGATTTCTTGAATGTCATTCCGGATTGAACAAGCGCATAAACCCCTTGTATATTCTTAACAGCAGGTAATCTCACCGTTTTATTTTCTTCATCAATAACAAATTTCGACACCTGCCCGATAGGTGAGTTTCTTTTTAAAGTCTGCCATTCAGCCTCAGAACATGCGATTTCAGGCATTTTTGAATAAACTTGCCTTTTTGGATTAAAAAAATCAACACCGTTAATTTTTACAAATGAATCAAATAAATTAATCGAACCCTGAAAAGCACCGTTTACATATTGCTGATTTGCTCCAAAATTAGCACCAAATGCCAATATCGCTCCTTGAGTAATCGGCGTTTTAATATCAACTGTACCAACAGTCGATAAATTATCCTTATTCTCACCCAGTTTGAATGTATAACCGATATTAGAATCATATTCCATAAGGAAAAAACAATCAGTATGAGAACTTAACGCCACATCGTCAATAATTTTTTGAAACAAACGCGTTGTTGAATTATTAATAAATGAATTAATTACTATTTTATTACCCGCCTCAATCTTAATTTCAATCGATTCATATTCTTGATTTATACAATTTAAAATATCCTGACGCTCACTGCCAAACTCCCCCGTCCTAAACGCAACCCCAATCTGCCAATTCTGGTTTTGAGGATTAAAAGCCTCGGGAATTGTAACCCAAGAAGTCGAATCAAACCCCGAAGCAATCCCCTGCGCCGAAAGCTTGATATTTCCATATTTTTGAACCGACAAAGGATTAAAACCATCAGTTAATGTTCCGATTCTACGTTTTAATTTTGCAACGGCAGAGGGAAATTCATCAAACGTAAACACCTGCCCATTGAGGATTCTCCCTTTGTTATCGGTTTCATCAATAAAAGGGTCAATGTAGATTTCAAGCAATTCTCTACCCCCGCCTCCGAGGCTGACTTTTTTCCATTTGGTTTTGTCTGTTAGGGAGTTTCCTTGGTTGTTACCGATTAGGGATTCAAAGATTGATTTTTTGCCGTCAATTATATCTGTTGCCCATTCGGTTTTAAAATAATTTCTGTTTTTATCATAAGGCTGCGCATCGGCGTTAAGAGTTTCTTTTGTTAATAAATTTCCGTTGTCATCAATAACTATCGTATTTATTGTTTCATTTGATAAAAATATTTGAAACTCAACAGATAAGGTTTTATCGCTTTGTGTGTCCGCTTTTTGTTTTAGCGTTGCGGGGTATTTTGCAATTCCTAAAAGTTCATTATCTTTATTAAAAAGCCCGACTTCTCTTATTGTATAATCGCCCTCGGACGGCGGGATTTGCAAATCAAAATATAAAAACTTATCTTTCCTGTTAATTCCTTTAGCGTAAATTTCTGCCCTATATTTTTCATTTTTTAACGCAGTTTGAGTTTCTTCGGGTTCATAATAACTTCCTAAACTGTCTCCAACTGCGATATAAAAAGGATTGAAACCGTTTTCCCCCGCTATGGATTCAAAAAGGGCTTTTTCACCTTTATTTGTTAAAATTGAATAATATTCACTCATTAATAAATTCTCCTTGTTGAAATTGTTGTTTTTTCGCTGCTTTTAATTCTGGTAAAATAAAAACATTTTGCTTTTGAACATAAAAAATAATTAATTACATCGAGCTTTCTTGTTGCGGGCTTGTAATTATTGATAAGTTCAATAATTTCTTTTTCCAGTTTTTTATCTAAACTTCTATCATAAATATTTAAAAATCTTACTTTAAAATGCGATGGACGCCCCTGATATTCAAAATATTCTTCAATTTCCGCTTCCATTCCAAGGTTTGATAATGCTTCTTTGATTGATGGAATTGAACCTTTTTTGGCATGGGAAATTATTGAATTTTTGATTAGATTTTCTTTTTGTTTGCGCGTTTTTGCCAGATTCCAACCCTCAAAACCCATAATATGATTTTCACGCGCAAGTTCTTCTAAAAGTTCATCGGATAAATTTTCAACAGGATATTTCATAAATTTTTTAACATCAATATCAAGTGCCGAATTAATACATTTTTCAAGCGCTAAATTGTTCTTATCCTGTAAGGAAGCAGGCAATAAACTTTTACTCATTAATTACCCTTTCATATTTTAAATTCCCGATTGAGCCTTTGTAGCTTGTGTTCTTTTTGGCTTCAAGTGAATTTTTTGGAGTTTCTAAATCAAAATCAAAAACGCCTTGAATATTACAGATTGAAGTTATTATTTGATTTCTTACAACAGATTTATTTAAAACGTCTTGAAAATCATTTAAAAAAGCATTTAAAACTTCGTTAACGGATTTTTCAACAGTTTCTTTGACGGCATCTTTTTTAAGAAAAATTGTCCCTGAAATCACAAATTCTTCAATTTCCGCCGATTTTGCCTTAACGCAATCGCTCAAGGGGCGGGTTGGTTTTAAAAAATCTTCAACTTTTTTAAGCAATTCTTCGCTCGCCGTGCCTGTTTTTGTTAAAATATATAAAATTAATTCAAAAGGGTGCGGCACTTTGATTTTTATAATTTCACCCGAACTAAAATTTTTATTTAAGGTTAAAATTACCTCGCCTGTGTTGTAATCAGCTTTTATGTCAAAATCTGCCGTTGATTTTTCAACAACGGCTTCATTTCCTTGAAGAATTGTTGTTTCATCGTTATAAGTAACTTTTATATCATCATCAGGGCAATGAACGCTCACATCTTTAATATCAGAATCAGCACAAAGCGCAAAATAAATATATGCAAGCTCAGGACCCGCAACAGAAAAGCCCTCGGGGGATAATAAAATTCGTTCCCTGTAATCGTCATCGGATTCGTCTTCGTAGTGCTGCGCGCCGTCCTCACCGGACAGCGCTTTCGCACCGGCTCCGCTTTTCAATCTTTTGCATTTTTTCATTTCGCCTAAGAAATCTAAAATCGGGAATCTTGAATGTTGAACAAGGTTTAATTTTGCGCTGTCGTTGAATTTTGTCTGTAATAAAGTTGATAAATAAGCCATAATTTTAATTAAAATCATCGCATCTTGTGCAGGATATAATTTTGTGTCGGTTTCATCTTCATAAATTTTTATAAGTTTATCAACTTCATCTTTTGGGTTGATTTCAATAAAATCAGGCGTGTTTGTCATATATAAAACTCCGTTTTATCCGTTAAATTATTTAATTTATTTTTAAAATAAACAGTCATTTTCACTCTGCCATTTTTGTCAAAAACTCCCGTGATGTCGATAATTTCACATCTGGGTTCTTGAAGCGGGAGTTCTTTTAAGTAAACGGTTGTTAAATATTCGATTGAATCCTGCGGGTTTTCGCCGATTGCTTTGATATTTGAACATCCAAACTCGGGCGCAAAAGGAACTTCACTTTTTTCTGTTGTTGCAATTGTTTCAAGACATTGTTTGATATCATAAATGTCAACAACAACTTCTCCTATTGTTCCTCTTTTATGCTGCCAATTTTTGGTTTTGAGTTTTGTTATATCCTGCATATTATTAATCTAACAAGTTTTTAATCTGATTTCATATAAATTATTTACTAAATTATTTATATTTTGCTTGTCGGTACGCCCGTATTGCTTCCGTTGTTTCCGTTTGAGTGCTGATGATTATTTATAAAATCTCTTATTGCCTGCATTGTACCGTTTTTGTCCGAAATATCTTTATCGCAATTGATATTGCAGTTTAAAAAATTAATTTTATTGCTGTTTGGCGCATGGGATATTGTTGAATTATCTTCATAAGTTACAAAATCGTTATTGATGTTATCTTCCGGTGGTTTATCTTCATCATTATAAATTGCGCCTAAAATCGCACCGCAGGACATATCGGGGGATAACACCGCACTTGCAAGCGCGTTTAATTCAGGCATATAACCTGATTTTTTAACAACGGTGAATTTTTGAGGCACACAAAGCCATGGCGTTTCAAAATTATCCATATCGGGTATTTTTATTTTTACTTTGTAATTTATATTATCAAGTGCCGATATAATTCCTTCTACATACATTTTTCAATCTCCCCCGTTACTTTGTATCCTGATTCATCGATTTTTCTTGTTGATGATTTAACGTGATATTTACCTTCTAGACGTCCGATGCCGAATAGATTAAAATTTATCCCTACAATGAAGTTATTAATCGGATTTTTGAGTTTAATCGTTCCTTTTACTTCCTTAGAACCGTTTTTGAGGGCGCTTTTGGCTATTTTTTGAGCTTCTTCTAACGATGAACATTTTTTGCGAATTGTTAATGTGTCAAATAATTTTGAATTACCCTCAATAATCGTTGTTTTAAGGCTTTTTGTTTTATTATCGAAATATGAAACTCTGGCTTTTCCGTACATTTTAGCGCAAGAATCGCTTAATTTGATGTTTTCGCAATTTTCTTTAAATAAATCAAAAAGCGAATCTTGATTTTTTAATTCTTCAAGTTCGACAAAAGTTAAAAAACCGTCTTTAATATTGAAAATATAGCCGTATTCGCGCGCTATTCTTTTTAAAAAAGAAATATCGGCTTCATCTTTCTGAATAACCGTACCTGTTTTTATGTTTCCCGAATTACCGAGAACTTTAAAGCCATGGATTTTGCCGATTTCTTGTGCTATTTGAAATAAGGTTTTTCCTGAATAATTTGTTGTTTTATTTGAGCGCATGGGCGTATTTGTCGAAGCTGCAAGGGCTTTTAACTCGACTTCATCGCCATTTAGCCCGAAATAAAAAGTATCATCATCAATTGTAAAAATACCGCAGGAAAAAATATCCGCGCCAAAGATTATTTCAGCCGTTAATTTATCTCCTTTTTCAGGATACCATAAATCGCTAAAATAGCCGTCATTGTTGTTTAAAACAAGGTTAATTTCGTCTGATTGCTCTTCTTCAAATTCTTGAAAAGTAAACGAGCGCAAATATTTTGAAAAATCGCTTGTGCAGTCTTTTCCGTTGTATAATAGCTTAACTTCGGGTTTTGCGGGTTTTATAATTGTTTGTTCTTCCATAAGGGTTTAACTTTCTTTTGATTGTGGTATAATATTATTAAGATAGGGTGATTGAGAATCCCATTAAGTCTGAGCGGGCTGCACGCTTTCTATTTTAGAAATTACGCAGTTACAGTAAGGTATGTCTTACCCGATTGCCCTATTTTATTTTTTTGTAATTTCTGTCTTTCATCTCGCTTTTTCTGACTTTACCTGCTGTTGAAATGTAGTTTACTTCTTCTTTTGTTTTTGAATGTTTTTTTGATAATTTTGTGCAAACTTTATAACAATATGGCGAATCTTTGATGTTTTTTATATAACAAATACCCGTTGTTTCTTTTGAAGTGTAATCAAGATAGATTTCATCAGGATTATTTATAATTGAATAAATACTTTTTAATTCAAAAGGTGTTAATTTTGCACGCTTTCCGATGATGTGTCCTACTCTTTTATCCTGAAAAACAATAATCGGATTTTTCGGCTCTAAATCTTCAGCAATTAATTTTTTATACAAATCTGCATTAATCCAACTTATTGGGATTTCAAGGCTTTTAGATTTATAATTATTTTGCATTGTATTATTTACAAGGCTGTAAAATGTTGATTTATAATAAGGATTGCTCGCCATTTTGGAAATAAATTGATATTTTAAATTTTCGCTTAAATTTTCAACCTTGTTCCAAGCCTGAACATCAATTCCCCAAACATGCGTGCCTAAATTAACACCCCAGCCTTTATCCGCTTTTAAGGTCATAGGGATTCCCGTGTTATCAAATTTATATGTTGGAACTTCAACCTCTTTATTCCCTAAAGATTCAATTGTTTTAGAGATTTTGCCGTTTGTATTTTCGACTTTTAAGCTGAGGGAATCCAGTTCATATTTTGTTAAATTTCTTGCAAAACATCTGCAACCCCAGCCGTTCGGGGGATAAAACACGCTCCAAAAAGGGTCGTCCGCTTTGAATACTTTTTTATGCAAAGCTTTATGCTCGGGGCGTGTTGATTCATCCATTATTGCCATATATTGAAGATAAGGCGCAACATCAATTTCTTCCAATTGTTCTTTATATCTACCCACGGCATAAGCGGAGTTCATATTGCAATCATAAATCTTTTTGATTCTTGTAGGTGTTCCAAGTTCGACAGTTTTAATTTTGCCGGTTTTCGGGTCGGTCATTTCCTTAAAACCAACCCAGCCCTTGCGCTCAAAAAGCTCCATTGCTTCTTTTTTGAATGATGAATAGCTTTTGCCCTCTTTTAGCGCGTTTTCAAGCAAGTTTTTTGTATCTTTTAATAAATCCAATTCCGTCATTTTTGCAACAGTGAAAGCTTTGGCATGCGCTTCTTCATAAACATCGTGCCAATCAAATGAAGTCTTTAAGCCTTTGGATTCAAAATATTTAACGATTTCATCAGGCTGCATTTTAAAAACAGCTTCAATATCTTTTATTTCTATACTATTTTTTGACATCAGTACGCCCTTTGAGTTCTGATATGAAAATTATTTTCGTTAAAATTTCTTCCAATTCTTCAAAATTAAGTTTTGGATATAATTTTTCTAACTTTTCCAAAGCTTCATCGCTATCGCGTGTTTTATCAAAAAAATCAATAATTTTATTTAATTGCGGGCTTATCGGATTGCTTAATTGCACAGGATTAATGATTTGCTCCTGAAAATTCTCATCATTGTGAGCTTCAAAATTTGAATCATTATTATTTTGTTTTGGAATGATTTTTATATCTCCTTTTTGATAGCCGTAGGTTCTTAAGATATATTCTTCGCTGAATTCTACCCCTAAAAGCGCGATTTGGTTATCTCTTTGTGCTTTTTCAAGTCCTAAATCTTCACTGTCTTTAAAATTCCAAACAGGAAAATTATTGTCGTTAAAGTTAATAAAATTAATCATTCTGATAAAATGATTAATCGTATTTTCAACAAGTTTTTTATCGGATTCAACGATGTCGCTTCTGATTTCCATGTGAGATTTTGAAGCGGCATATGAACCCGATGAACCGATATCGGTTGATAGGGTTTGTCCTAAGATTGCTTTTGAGATATTATTTTCACATTTTGTTATTAATTTAGAATAAATATCACTATTTGCGCTCGTTCCCGCCTGCATAATTTCAACGGAGCCGTCAGATGGGATAACGGCTGCCGCGTCTTGAACCATATTGACAAGTGCTTGCAGAAATTGGTCTTTTTCAGCGTTTGTCATTGAGCGGTTATATTTTCCGAAAATATAAGGCATTGCATATTTTTCAGCAAACCTAACCCAAAATTCCATGCCGCCCTGAATAAAAGCAACATTCCAGAAACATCTTGATAAAAGCGCTTTTCCATAAGGATTTAAATAAGAAGCCCTGTAGCGCGGCAAGAGGAATTTAACGCTGTTGAGGTCGATTTGTCTTTTTCCATCCTGCGTGCGGTCTTTGAAGAAAAAATCCCCATCCGAATTAAAATAAAACCATTCCTGCGGTTTGGCAATTAGTGAAATCGGGATAATATAATTTCCTGCTTTCTCCCAATTTATCTCAATCGGGTTATATCCATATAAAGGAGTATCGAGGATATCTTCGATAAGTTTATAAATATCGATATTGTTAAATATTTCTTGATAGAAAGACAATCTTTCTTTATTGCAGCTTTTTTCATTTAATGAATAATCAAAGCTTAAAGTGCCTGCTTTTCTTGATTCTATACAAGCGCCTACTTGATAATGATTTTCAAGTGTTCTTAATACACTTATATTTTTGCCTGCATAGCGAAGAACAACATCGGGATTCGGCAATCGTTCAATTACCGATAAAAAACCCGAGGCGGTTTTTGTCGTTGCCCATGATTCATAGATTGCTTTTTTGTCGTTTAAGGTTATTAATTTTTTATCTTTATTAAATATCTTGTTAAATATTTTGTTAATCATTTTCGATTCCTTTTATAAAATTCGTTTTAAAAAGCTTTTAACTCTTTTTAAAAGGCGGAGTAAATATTTTTTATATAATATTTATCGATTAAATATTGCACCTCGTTAATTTGCCTTATAAATGCCTGAAATTTAACAGTTTGTTAAAACCTTTAAAAATTAAGGGTTTTGCGCTTAATATTATCGGTTTTTGATATGGTTCATTTGTGAGCGCATAAATTGCTAAAGCCAATGACCAAAATCTGTCAGCATGTCCGTCGGTTTCCGAGCGTACGCAATCAAATCTTGCTACGTTTGAAATTGTGCTTGATATTTTTTTTATTGAGTGGAGGTCGTTTTTAAGGGCTTCATCATCGGGTATTCTTATTTTTTTATCTTGAAAAGCGTATAAAAGCTTATATGCTAATTCTTCTTTTGCTTTTGGCGTGAATGTTATCGGTTCAACCAAATATCCAAACTCGTCTTTAAGTTCTTCAGCTAATTGATTTCCTATTCCTGTAGCATCTATTGCGCATTTTGCGCATTTAGGATTTTTTAGAAGATATTGCATAAGGCTTTTTTGATTTGTAAATTTAACATTTTTTAATTCATAAAATTTTCTTAAATAGGAAACATCTCCCATTTTTTCCAAAATAGAAATAATGGATAAATCATGGATTCTTGCAACATCGAAGCCAATATAAAAATCTGAATCGATTTTTTCTAAATCATCATATAAAGTATCTGCAACACAGCTGTTTATAAGTTCATAAGATAAAAATGCGCTGTTTTCATCAACTGCTATACAGCAAAACTCTTGCTTCCAAGTAATTTCATCACCGCAGGACTGCCTTAAATCTTCAAGCCATTGTGTTTGTTCTTCTTTTGTTGTTTTTTTGTCAAGAATTTTATCAACAAGCCCTTGCTCAACAGCGTCGTAAATAGAAACTTCATGCAGGCTCCAGTTTAATTTTCCTTTTTTGATTTTTTCAACAAATTGATAAAATAAATTATTAGTGCCGTTTAAAGATGATATTATTCTTAAAGGATAGCCCCAAGTTATAACAGGCTTTGCGGCTCTCCAAAGCTCGGCAGGATTTTTATGAAAAGCAAATTCATCGATAACCACTTTTCCGCCTTTAGAACGGAACGCGGAGGGGTTTGAAGAAATAGCGTTAATTCTTGCGCCGTTTTTGAATTTTAATGACAGGGCTTTAATATCTTTTTCTTTATCGATAACAATTTCGCCTAAATCTTCAACAACGGCGTTCATTGCAACCGCCCAAGATTTACAATATTCAATATATTCTTTAGCGGCGGACAGGTCGGCAGATGTAACCCAAACATCAACGGGCTTTTTTCTTATTTTTAAAGTAAGCGCATCTTTAACATCTTCAAAGCTTTGTACCCAAGTGAAACCGATACGGCGCGATTTTGCCGCTATTTTTATTCTTGATTTATCATTAAGCCAGTTTTTTTGGTATTTTAGAAATAAATCTTTTTCCATAATTATCCCATGACGCAATCAAAGAATTTTTTAAGCATATCATCCGTGTTTTTGGAATCTTCTTTTGAAGTTTTTTCATGTTCGTTTAATTCTTCGATTTTTTCTTGTGCGGTTTGTGATTCAAATTGTTTTAATTTTGATAATTTATCGGACATATTCATAATGAAATACAGAGTTTTTTGGTCGGGAACAATGCCTTGCGTTTTGTAATCATCGAGCGCTTTTTTCGTGATTAAATTTAAAAGTTCGTAAAGGCTTTGGTTGCAGGAATATTGGCTTTTTAAAAAACAATTGCGCTTTTTATCCCATTCGCCTTGTTTTTTCCATTCATGCAGAGTTTTTTCAGAAACGTTTAATCTTCGCGCAATTTGAGCTATGGACATCTGCAATTCGATATAATATTGAGAAGCGGTTATTTCATATATTGCTTTTTTAGCCATTTATTATCTTGCCTTTATTCTCCGAGTTCTTTTTTAATTTGTTTAAGCTTTT
Organism: uncultured bacterium; assembly: GCA_948742005.1. Classification (GTDB taxonomy): domain Bacteria; phylum Cyanobacteriota; class Vampirovibrionia; order Gastranaerophilales; family Gastranaerophilaceae; genus RUG14156. The sequence goes on along the minus strand of CAPYQR010000005.1, from coordinate 8,572 downwards.
TTTCATTTTCGATTGCTTCTTTTGTAACGACTAAAAGCTCATCTGCCGCTTGTTCAATTTCCAATGCTTTTATTTCTTCGATATTGTCAAAATAAGGATTACAAAAAGTTGAGATTTCATGGAAAATTCGGACGATTTTGATTTTGTATTCTCTTTGTTTTTTACTTAATTCGGATTCTTTGGTTCTTAATTGCATTAATTGACTCTTCATGGCGATTGACTCCTGATTGTTCTCTTATAAACGGACACCAAACGTTGTTGTCGATTTTGGTGTCAATTTTTTGTAAATATCCCGTCTGCAAATTGCCTTGACCGATTAACTCTTTTAAAATCGAAAAAACGTTTTGAATTATCGTATTTATTTGATTTGACGTTGATTGATGATAAAGATAAAAAATTGCAAAGGTAATTGTACTCACACCGCCCATTTTTAAAATTTCAATTATCCAATCAGGCATATAACTTCCTTTTTGCTGTCTTGTAATATTTTAAATTTAACAGTTTATATAATTTATTTCACATAAACAATTTAATAAATAATTTAATAAACGGTTGATGTGAAAAGGTGTTTGAAATTTTGTAATATATCCTTGAAAAGCAAAATGAAAGAAAACTAAAAATGAAATGGTGTCATATTTTTAACACAGGCAGACATACCGATTGGCTGGGGCGCGAAAAAGATTGGACGCTTGAAGATTTAGAAAAAATTAAATTTAACTTTGAATCCAAAAAACTTAATTCGCCGATTACAATCGGACACATCAAAACTTTCTCTCCTGCTTATGGCTGGGTTGATGAACTTAAAATTGAGGGAGATAAACTTTATGCTTCTTTTAAAGATTTAGTTCCCGAATTTGTTGAAGCTTGCAAAAAAGGATTGTTCAAAGAACGCTCAATCAGCCTTGATAAAGATTTAAATCTTCGCCATATTGCGTTTTTAGGCGCGCAGGCACCTGCTATTAAGGGATTGGAGCAGTTTCAGTTTCAACAAACGGATAAAGACATTGTGATTAACTTTGAATATGTAAATGAAAAAGAATTCATGCCAAATTCTTCAAATGAAGAGCCTGATGACGGAGCAGGTAAGGCTTTAACTCCGTCTTTAACCAAAAATATAAAAGGAGTAGAAATGAATTTAGAAAACGGAGTCAGTGCGGGATGCGAAATGATGAATTTTGCCGAAGCGCAACGGGAATTGAAGCGCACACAGGAAGAAAATGAGCTTAAAGACAAAACAATTGAGCAATTAAAAGCTGAATTGAAAAAAGAACTTGATGAAAAGCAGGAGAGAAATTTTGAGCATTTTTGCGATTCCGCGATTGAAAACGGGCATATTATACCGTCTTCGCGCGCTGATATTATTGAAATTATGCAAAATCTATCTTCTGTTTCTAATTTTTCAGCAGAAGATGAGAATAATCCCGTTGAAAAATTTAAAAATTTTATCCATGGCTTGAAAGTTATGAATTTTCAAGAAATCGCAAATAAAAATAATTTAAGTTCAAAATGCGATATTAATTTTGAAGATTCAAACTGCGTTAAAGAAGCAATTATTAACGTTCAAAACGAATATAAAAGCAAAGGAATCGAGCTTAATGCGATTCAGGCATTTAATAAGATAAAAAAATAAATAAAAGAAAGGTTGGAAAATGAAAACTTTTAAAAATATAAAAGAAATTTTGCCTTACAGATTTGTAAGATTTGATAAAACCGCCAATGATGAGGCTTTAGAAAACACCGCAAGTTCAAAAGATAATATTATCGGGGTTTCTGACAGCGTAAAATCTTATACAAACGATATAGCGGACATTTTTTTAACTGGTGAAATTGCCGTAATTGAAGCAGGCGGTGCGTTCAGCGCGGGGGATGAATTAACTTCGGATTCATCGGGCAGAGCAATTAAAGCAAGTGCAGGCGATAATATCGGCGCTATTGCCTTGCAAAATGTAAGCGCGCAAGGGGATTTGGCAAGCGTTATTGTTTCTTTAGGCAGAAGCTTGACTGTACAGAGTGAAGCAGCAAGCGATGAGCTTGGTGCGTAATACGGAAGTCGGTGCAAGAGGGCTTGCCGTGAGCAAGACCGAAGCACTACGTAACTGTTGTTAGGCGACATGGGCGCTTGCGCCCTCAGGAGCAAATAGAGATTAATAAAGGAGATGAAGAATAATGGCACAAGAAAGAATAGAATTGCAAAGCGAATTAACGGGGATTGCACTTGCGCACAGGAATGAAACCTGTATTGCGGATAAAATTTTTCCCGTTGTTCAGGTTGATTCATTGTCTTTTCAATATTATAAATTCAAAAAAGGCGATTTTGTAACACTTCCCGAAACAAAAATTGGTGAAAAAGGTAAAGCACAAAGGATTGAAATTCAAGCGGAATTAAAAACAGATACGGTTGATGAACATGCGCTTGAAGAGGCGGTTTCTGTTTCAAGAGCAAATCAGGCGAATCAGAAAATTAATCGTTATGAAACGGCTTCGCTTCAATTGACCGATTGTTTGAAGCTTCGCCGTGAAGTTGATGCAGCGCAATTGTTATCCGATACAAATAATTATGACGGTAATTTTAAAAATATCGGCACAAACGAAAAAATTTCAAAAGATGAAACCAATGCCGTCAAGTTAATTATGAACGCTTTGGCGTTATGCTACAAAAAGCCTAATAAAATGATTTTATCAAGACGTGCGGCTTATGCGCTAAGACAGAATCCTTTTATTTTGCAGGGTGTAACAAAAGCTTCAATTTCAGGGGGCGTTGCAAGTTTAGCGGGGATTAAAGAACTTTTTGAACTTGATGAAATTTTAGTCGGGGAAAGCGTTGTAAATACTGCAAAAAATAAAGAAACTCCGAATTTATCCGCGGCATGGGGCGATGATATTATTCTTTGTTATTTTGATAAAAATGTTTCAAATAAATATTCTATGTCTTTTGGCTATAAAGCGCAGTATGAGGATATTCAAATTTCGCAATATTTTGACGGTTCTATAGGTTCAAAAGGTGCGGATATTTTAAAAGCAACGATGGCTGAAAAATATATGCTGACATGCCCTGCTTGTGGATATTTATTGAAAGGCGTTGTGTAATTGTGGCATATACAACTGTTGAAAATTTGATTTCGTTAATTCCTTATCAGGAACTTGTTAATTTAACAAATGATGATGATTCTAAAGAAATTAATGAAAAAAATGTTAATTGCGCGATAAGTTATGCTGAAGAATTTATTAATTCTTATTTAAGAAATAAATATTCTCTTCCTTTAAAATATGTTCCTGCGCTTATTGTTCAATTATCAACAGATATTGCAGCGTACAGGATTTATTCAAGACGTCCTCGCAAATTGCCCGAACACATTAAAGAAAGTTATGATGCGGCAGTCAGGATTTTGAAAGATATTCAAAAGGAACAGATGATTCTAGATTTACCTGATGAACACCCTGATAAAGAAATAACAAAGCCTGCTTCTATGATTGTAACGAACAAAACAAAATCATCAAAGATTTTTTCGGATTCTTTAATGGAGCGTTTTAGAGGTTAAAAATATGATTGAAATTATTGAAAACAAAATTATTGAAAAACTGAAAGAAAACTTTTTTGAATTTGAAATTCAAAGTTTTCCCGTTGATTTTGAAAATTATTATATAACAGGCGCTAAGGGCTGTATTTTGGTGAGATATGAAAATTCAAAAATGAGCGCTCAAAATTCAATGACTGCCGTTAACAGCGATGAAACATATAATTTCAGCGTTTTTACAGGGATTCGCTATCTTCAAAAACACAGTGACGGTTATCCTCATTTAAAAAAGCTTAAAAAAGTATTAAACGGAATGACAATTCAAAATAAACGCGTGGCAGTTATTGAACAAAATTTTGAAGATGAAATCAGGGGAGATTTATATTACGGCTTTAAAGTCAGTATCGAATTTCCTTTGATTGATGAATATGAAGACCTGAGCATAGCGAGCTTTAGCGCGACTGCGCTTAGCGAGCAAATCGAAGGCAGAGATGGACGGCAGTCGGTGCGCAGGGCTTGCGATAAGCAAGACCATAGCACTACGCTGTGAAGTACATGCGCGGCGCCGATGAGGCGGCGGGCTTGTGCGTAACCTTACCGCATTTTAGAAAGGATTTAATTTAAATGTCATCTGATTATTTACACGGTAGTGAAACCAAAGAAAAAAACAATAATAATATGGTTGTGCGTGATGCAGATACTTCAAATGTCTGCGTAATCGGCACAAAGCCGACTTTCTTGCTTGATAACAGCAATGATATTGAAAAAGTTGTTGATTTTGGCGAAAGCGCAAGGTTAATCGGAAATAATATTAACGGTTTTACTCTGCCTGATGCAGTTGAAACGATTTTGACGGAATCGGGCGGAGCAAATATTTATACAATTAATATTTTCGATAACGAAAAACACACAGTAAACGTTGAAAAAACAATTATTTTCGATGAAAACAATTTGTGCGCTTTGGAAGAAACGGGGATTCAGGAACTTGTTTTAAAACAGGGCGAAAAAGAGCTTGTTTTAGGGGAAGATTATGAATTTGAAAATAATGTGATTGAAATTATGCCCTTACAAGATGTTTCTTTGAGTGCGGCTGTTGGTAGTGAAACATTAAGTTATAGCGCTAAATATAAATATTGCGATTTTTCAAAAATTACCGATAGCGATGTTATAGGTTCAATTGATAAAAACGGCAAAAGAACGGGATTGCAGAAAATATGGGACATTATCGGGGAATATGGGATAATTCCAGGGATAATAATTGCCCCGGGATTTACTTCAAAAAATGTCAGAAATGCGATTATGTCACTTGTTGATAAGATTGAAGCGTATTCATATCTGGATTGTGATTCTAAAACTACCATCCCTTTAGCCGAGAAAGCAAGATTAAAAGAAATAGATGGCGTTGATTTAACCGGTTCTTTTGAAAGAGGGGAATTTTGCGCACCTTATGTGTATAGGTATAATTCATATCAAAATACTACAAAATTAAAGCCTTTAAGCCCTGTTTTGGCAGGAATCAGAGTCAGATTGGACAGAGAAAGAAACGTTGCAAAATCAACGGATAATACGACTTCCAAAACGATTGTCGGTTTGCAATATCCGATTTCTTTTATGTTAAATAAAACGGGGACTGATTCAAACAGATTTAATGCGCTCGGGATAACGACAGTTATTAATTATAAAGGTAATTATCAAATTTGGGGCGCAAGAAATTCAAGCTATCCTTTAAAAAGCGGGTTAATGACTTTTAATTCAGCGCGCCGCACGAGAGATTTTATTAATAAATCCGTTAGAGAATCTTCTTTTGTCTGCGTTGGGGAAAATATCACAAGGGGATTTATTGATGATGTTTTAAATGCGATTAACAGCAAATTTGCAACGTGGTCAAATCCTTTGGATATCGATAATTACATCATTTATGGCGGCGAGGCTTATTATGATGAAAGTTTAAATAAGCCTGAAACAATAGCTGACGGGCATATTTATTTTTCATATAACGCATGTCCTTTGGCAAACACCGAGAGGATAACTTTTTATGATGTTTTAGATATTTCAATTATAACAAAAGCTTTGAGCGCGTGAGCCTGAGCGAAAAGCAAAACGATGAGTTTTGCTTGTAGCTGTCGATAGGCGACGTGCGGCGAAGCCGCTTGGGAGCAAATAAGGAGAAACAATGACTTCATTTATTACAAAATCAACGGTTTATTTAGGAAAAAATCTTTTCGGCTGTGCTTCAAAGATTAATTGCCCTGTTATTGATATGACAACGGAAGAAATTAAGCTTGCTTTTGGAAGTTACAATGTGAACACGGCAATTAAGGCAATGAGCGCGAGTTTGACATTAACGAGTTTTGATAAAACCGTTTTTGATAAAATACAAAATCCCTACGGCGTTTTGAATTTTACGGTTTACGGTTCGCTTGATGATTATCAAAACGGCGCATTAGCAAAATCGGAGCAAATTAAGCTTGTTTTGACGGGAACAAGTCAGAAATTTGCACTTTTAGGGGATTTGGAACAGCAAAAAATAAGCGAATATCCGATAGATTTTAATATTTCGGCAATCAAACATTATATTGCAGGGCAGGAAAAATTATACATTGATATTCCAAATTTAATTTGGCGTAAAAACGGGGTTGATTTATTATCGGAAATTAGAAAAAATTTGGCGTTAAATTAAGCAAAGCTGATGTGAGAGGCACTCTGCCGAGCAAAGCGTGCGTTGAATCGCGCATTTTGGGAGAGGTAGGCGAGCTTTCGCCAAAGCATTATGTTTATGAAAGGGTAAAAAATGACAGAAAAAAATTCAAAAACGGAAAAAGAAAAAAATGAAATCATAAGCGAAGTCTTATCAAACGGTGTTAAGGTTGAAGTTGATTTTTCAAAAGCAAACGGGCATTTATTGATGAAATGCAGAAAAGCTTCGGATTATGTCGGCACGGCGATTTATATTATGTCTGAAATTGCAACTTTTGATAATGAAACAATCCCTGCGCCCGAGCTTTTGAATTTGCCCGATTATATTGTGATGGAAATTGAGGCTATTTATAACGAACGCAAAAAAAAGTAGGCGACGGAGTCGGTGCGGCATATATCCCACCTGTTGAATGTCTTTCATATATTGCAAGATATTTGCATTTTTCAAGAGATGAAATTTTGAATATGAGTTTTGATGAGCTTAATTTTTGGTATGAAGAAGCGCAAAGACTTGTGAAACTTGAAAATGAAAGCGCGGAAAGTTCA
>CAPYQR010000005.1:0-1804 GCA_948742005.1 uncultured bacterium | reverse complement strand
CTTCTTTTGCAAATTACGGAATTTGATAATGGCAGCAAATAATATTCAATTGAATTTAATCTTAAAAGCGGTTGATGGCATGTCGGTTGTTGTAAAATCGGCATGCTATCAGTCTGATTCTGCTTTTGAGAAAATGAACAGGTCATTAGAAGATACGGCAGGGAAGTTTGAAACAGCAGGAAAGAAAGCAGCGGTTTTTGGCGGTGCGGTTTTGGCGGCTAGTGCTGTTAACCTTAAAACCGCGGGGGATTTTGAAGCGCAGATGAATAATGTATCAACTTTGATTGATACAAATTCTGAAAATCTTAAAAATATGGGGAATGAGGTTCTAAAAATAGGGCAGAATTCTCCAAAAGCGCTTAGTGATTTGACCGAGGGGCTTTATTCCATACGTTCTGCGGGGATTGAGGCTAATCAGCAGTTTAGGGTTTTATCGGGTTCGCAAATGCTGTCTGTTGCGGGGCTTTCAACGACGGCTGAGGCGGTTGACCTTGCAACCAGTGCTATTAATGCTTTTAACCTAAAGGGCAGGGAAGCGGACGGCATTTATGATATGTTCTTTAAGGTTGTAAAATACGGTAAGACTAATATTTCAGAATTTGCGCAAGGGTTTGGCGGAACGGCAGGGGTAGTTGCGAGTGCCAATATACAATTAGATGAATATTCTGCTGCGGTTGCGGCTTTGACAACATCGGGGTTAAAGGCAAGCATTGCGCATACTCAATTAAAAGCAGCAATTGCGGGTTTATCGCGCGGAAGCAAAGAACAAATGGCTGTATTTCAAAAATATGGCGTTAAATCTTTTTCACAGCTGGTTGAAGTTTCAGGCGGAATGGTTAATGCTTTTAATAGGATTAACAGGGCTGTCGGGGGAAATCAGGCAAGGTTAATTAATTTATTGGGTTCAGTTGAAGCGTATAATGCGGTTTTATCTTTGACGGGGGCGAATAATAAGACGTATTTGCAAACATTAAGCGATATGCGCTCGGGCGTGGATTCTTTGAGCGAGGCTTATGAAAAGCAGACGGACGGCTTGAATAACAGGCTTTTGATTATGAAAAATCAGGCACAGATTTTAAGTATTAAATTAGGGACGGGGTTGATTCCTGTTGTTAAAGCGGCGGGTGGTGCTTTTGCGCATTTAAATTCAATACTTGATAAAATACCCGATGGATTTGTTAATTTTATTTCAATAACGGGCGCGGGTGTCGGGGCTTTGAGCCTTTTGGGCGGAACGGGGCTGATGGTTGCAGGTTCGATGATTCGTAATTTTATTTTATTGAGAAATGTTATGAGGGCAGCTTCTATTTTATCATGGGCTTATCCTGCGATTTTGCCTTTGGCGGGAGTTGCTTTGGCGGTGGCTGCTGTTGGCGGGGCGGTTGTTTTTGCGTATAATAAATTTGAGGGATTTAGAAATCATTTAAAAGCAACTTGGGCACTTGTTAAATTAGGTGGTGCAAGTTTGGCGCTTTTGGGTAATTCATTTATGAACGGGGCTTTAAAGGTTTGGGGCTTTATTTCGCCTGCGGTTAGGGTTGCGGGGGTTATTTTAAGCTGGGTTACGCCTATCGGATTGGCGTTTCGCGCTATTAAGGGGCTTTCTGATATAATAGGCGGATTAATTAGTAAAGCGGGCGGGTTAAGGACGATTGGGGTGAATATTGCGAATTGGGCGGATAAAAAAACTAAGGATATAAACGAAGTTAATGCTTCGGTTAAAAATCAGCGCACCAGCGCAAGAGGTAAAAGTGGCGCAAATGCAAACGGGGATAAAAACAGGGGTGTTGACGGTTCGCATGCT
>CAPYQR010000004.1 GCA_948742005.1 uncultured bacterium | reverse complement strand
AATGTCTTTTAGTTTTTCTGTTTTATCGGCATAAGTTTTTTGCAAGTAATCAATTGATATTAAAGATTTTGAAATAGTAAACACACAAGAATGCAAACAAAAAGCAAAAAAATTAGGCGATTTTTCAAAATTTTTTGAAAACAAACAAGAATTATTGAAATTTTTCTCAACAAATAAAATCTCATTTTTTGACGAAAATCAAAAAGAAAAAGAATATCAAAAAAATTGCTTAGAAATTTTAGATACGGTTTATGATAAAAACGATAAAAAATCAAAAGAAAATATAGAATATTTAACTAATTCAGGATTTTTAATAAAATCAAGAAATTTATTAGGCGAATTTTTAAACAAAACTCAAGAAACAGAAAAAAGGAAAGAAATTTTATCAATAATTGTTGATAAAAAAATCCCCTCGCTCAATTCTCTTGAAAGCTTCTTAAAACAATACAAAAATCCCGATTCAACAGAAGAAACAGAAGAAAACAAAAAATTAACACAATATTTATCAAAAATTTCTTCTAAAATCAATTTTAATCAAAACCGAAAAACACTTGAATCTCTTCAAAAAAGATTAGATAAACTAAACATTCCGACAAAATTAAACAGCTCAAATATTGTAAATATTGACTGCTCAAAATTCAAAAACGGCTCAATTTCAGATTGGCAAATCCCCGATATTCTTGAATTACTTCAAGAAGAATCCCAAAAAGGCAATTTTTTAACAACAATGCCTAACAACAAAGATTTAAATTCTGTAAATAATCAATACCGTAATCCTTTTAGAATTGCACGCGAAATTGTTTCAAAAAACGAAAATTCAAGCGAACCTTACAAAAATATCACTTCATTATTAGGTTTAGATAAAAAAACGCTTGATTTGGATGATGACTGTTCTTTATATATTTATATAAAAGCCGTTGAAAACGCACTGAGTAAAGATTTTATTGATTTTGTCAATTCAAATAAATGGATGGAATATAATGACAAACAAGCTCCCTGTCTAACTTTACATGCTCGTCTGCGCGCAATTGAACGTTTTGGACTTAAAGGATGTAAAAATATTGAAGAACTTTACACAAAAGAAACAACAGAAAAACTAAACGCGCTGTTCAAAACAATTTACACCCAAAAACCGACACAAATCAAAGGAAGCGAATCAGACAAAAGAATAATTGCCGATTTTAATCATAATTCAAACATAATTGAAGCAGTTTTCAGCGACAAAGGCGATATGATAACCGTTGTCGAAAAAAGCAGGTAAAAATTCTACTCAAATCTTTTAAAAATCGTATCAATGTTTTCTAAATATTTTTCCTGATTAAAACATTGCTTAATTTCTTCGTCAGATAAATATTTTCTCATGTTTTCTCTGAAATCGCCATTATTATTAAAAGCTTCAAGCGCCTGTTCTTGAACGATTTTATAACTTTCTTCGCGCGTCAGATTATGCTCCAATAATTTCAGAAGGCAGCTTTGAGAATAAATAATTCCGCCATATTTATCCGCATTTTTTATCATATTTTTTTCTTTAATAACAAGATTTTCAATAACATTCAAAAAACGGTTCAACATATAATCAATTAGAATCGTACAATCGGGAAAAATCACTCTTTCAACCGAGGAATGAGAAATATCACGTTCATGCCAGAGAGCAATATTTTCCATCGCACTTATCGTGTTACTTCTTAATATTCTGGCTAAGCCTGACAAATTCTCGCTTGCAATAGGATTTTTCTTATGCGGCATTGCGCTTGAACCTTTCTGCCCGTTTGAAAATCCCTCTTCGACTTCTGCTACTTCAAATCTCTGCAGATGTCTTATTTCAATTGAAAAATTCTCAATAACAGCACCAATTAAAGCAATAGCTTGAATATAGCAGGCATGTCTATCCCTTGCTATAACCTGGGTTGAAATTTTAGCAGGCTTCAAACCTAAAATTTCGCAAGTCTTAATTTCAACTTCGGGATTAATATTGCTATATGTTCCGCAAGGTCCTGAAATTTGACCGGTTAAAACATCCCTCAGTGCGTAATTAAACCTTTCTTTACTTCTTTTGAGCATATCCAAAAGATTTAAAAGTTTAAACCCGAAAGTAATGACCTCTGCCCCGATTCCATGGCTTCTGCCGAGGCAAATCGTATTTTTGTGTTTAAAGGCAAGGTTTTTAACTGATAAAATCAATTTATCAAGGTCATCATTAATAATTTTTGAAGCATCTTTAATTTGAAGCGCAAAAGCCGTATCAATAACATCCGAACTTGTTAAGCCTTTGTGGATATATGGCGAAAACTCACGCCCGACATTTTCGTTAACGTTTTCCAAAAACGCAATTACATCATGACGCGTAATTTTTTCAATTTCATCAATCCTTTTAACGTCAAATTTTGCTGCTTTTTTAATATTTTCATAAATTTTATAATCAAAATTTCCAAGCTCCACCTGCGCACGCACAACCGCAAGCTCAACATCAAGATAATAGGAAAACTTTTTTTCAAGCTCCCAAATCTCTGCCATCTCTTTTCTTTGATATCTCGTAATCATAAAAAAATTATATAATAAAAAGAATAAATTTTTAAAATTTACTAGCAAAAAACTTTTTTTTCATGCTTTAAATTAATAACACACGGAAATAACGCGAAAAACCATGCTTGAAGCGATTAAAAACATATTATTAAATAGCAGAAGATTTCAAAAATCAAAGAAAAACTGCCCTCAAAACAAAAAAGGCGCAGCTAATCCTGCAGCAAAACAGGTTTCTTTACCAATTAATAATTTTGAAATAAATTCAATTTATAAAATTCACAAAAACCAAAACCTGAATTTTACAGGATATTTTATTGCGCAAAAACCGCAAAATTTTAACCAAACGCTTGAGGACAATTATTTTCAACTTCCCCAAATCCAACTTTATAATGGCGAAAATTATCAGCTTCAAGGGGACGAAAGCCAGATAGAATGTGCAAAATGTCTATATTCAGGCGACAGTTTAATTTATTGTGCTCCGACAGGAACAGGAAAAACAGCCGTTGCACATTATTTAATTACAAAAAATTTAAACGAAAACAAAAAAACAATCTACACAACGCCCCTAAAAGCGCTTGCGGATGATAAATTAAGAGAATTTAGCAAAATTTACGGCAAAGACAAAGTCGGACTTTTAACAGGAGATATAAAAATCCGCACAACAGCTCCGATTCAGATTATGACGACAGAAATTTTCAACAACCAAATTCCGCACTTAAATCCACAAAACATCGGCGGCGTTATTTTTGATGAAGCGCATTATTTAGGTTCATTTGAGCGCGGAAATGTCTGGGAAAGCTCAATTGTCGATTCTTCAAAGAAAAATATTCAAATGCTCGCATTATCCGCAACAATCGGCAACAGTTTTGAACTTGGCAGCTGGATTCAAAAAATCAATCCCTCCCGCGCCGTTCAAAAGGTAGAAATATCAAGCGATGAAAGATTTGTGCCGTTAATCTGGCAAATTTATTCTCCCAAAAAAGAAAATGAAACTTTCCCAAGAATCGAAAACTACACTTTCGACATAAATTCTCTTGACCCTGAAAATGTGACAAAAAGACAAAAAAGAGCACTTGAAATCATCTTTAAATTACAAAACAAAATTAATGGCGAAGTTATTTTAGATGATAAAACTTATGAAAAACTTGCCGTTGACCTGTTAACAAAATTTGTTCAAGAAACTGATGAAAATGTTTTCTCTATTGAAAATCTTAAAAAATATTTAAATAAGTTTTATCCTGAAATCAAAAAAGAACAAATCGCAGAAATTGCCGAGCTTTTGATAGATAAATCAACAAAAACAATCAATAAAATTTACCCCGAACAATTTCAAGAAAATTACCCTGATTTAATCAAAGATTTGCAAAGCCAAAATCTTTTGCCCGCATTAATTTTCAAACTTTCAAGAAACCAGGCAAAACAAACAATAGAATCTTTAAAAGAAGCCAAGGTTGATTTAACAACTAAAGAAGAAAAAGAAGAAATTAAAAAAATAATCAACGATTACAAAAAAACATACGCTTTTTTAGGAAACAATCTTGACGAACAAATGCTCATAAACGGCTACGCCTATCACCATGCAGGTATGCTGCCACAGTATCGAAAACTGGTTGAAACATTATTTTCAAAAAAACTGATAAAAGTAGTAAGTGCAACATCAACCCTCTCTGCAGGAATAAATATGCCGACAAAAACCGTTGTTTTAACAGACGTTGCCTATAAAAAACTAAACTCTTTAACAGGCGAAATTGAAACAATTCCGCTAAGTGCTAACGATTTTCATCAAATGGCAGGAAGAGCAGGCAGAAGAGGAATCGATAACCTCGGACATGTTATTTTATACAATCTTAAACTTCCAAAAAACAAAAAAGATGCTAAAAACAACATCGAAGCAAACCCCAGAACCGACAATCCCGCAAAAGAAAAAGAAATCTTCGGGCTTGATTATGCTTACAAACTTCTTGAAAGCCCTGCAGATAACTTAAAAAGCGCATTTTCACCCGAATGGGTTTCTTATGCTCAATATTTTAAAGAAAATGATTCCAACGAAAACCTTGAAGATTTAATTGATAAATCGTTCAAAATCCACATTGCAAAAAACCCGGATAAAGAAAAGGAAATCTTGATGAAAAATTTCCTAAAATATAAATCCGTTCTTGAAAAATCAGGCTTTATAAAAGCAAAAAACACAGCTCAATTTTCCCAAAGACAATCAAGAGAAAAAATTGAATTGACGCCAAAAGGAGAAATTTTAACAAAAAGCCAATGTGCAAACCCCTTGCTGCTTGCAGGTCTGATTTACGATGAAGAATTAAAAGATATTGATATTTTTGACCTTTGTCAAATTGCAGGCTATATTGCTTCAAGCGAAATTGAAAAAGACAACGAAGAAATAAACACAATAATTAACGACAGATTCAATTTATTATACCCGTATCCATCTGATAAATCTCAAAGCTTAGAGCAATTTGAAAATATCAAAAGAAAAATAAAAACCTACGAAGCAAAACTTATAAGAAATCAAAACGAAGCAAAAATTTCAAAAGGAAAAATCTTAAACACAGACTCATTCGGAGGATTTTCAACATACATTTTTGCAAAAATGAACGATTCCGATTCAAACACAATTAGCAACTTCAAAGGAATAACAGGCTCAATTGACAACGCCTTAAACGAGCAGGAAATAAAAAAATTCGGCGAAATTTCTTCGCTTTATAATAAAAAAGCGCTTGAGGGAAATGTTTATAAAATTATTTCTCAAAGCATTTCAATTCTAAACAGAATTGATAAAATCTGCGATTTTGCACTTGAAAATCCTGACAAATATCCAAATTCAAAATATTATTCAAATCTAAAAGAAACTGCCCAGCTTGCAATTATTCTTTTAAAACAAAATCCGATTCAAGACGAATCTGCCCTTTAAGACAGATAACTAAAAGCCAATGAAGATAATTCAAAATAACTTTAATATTTATCAAAACAAATATAACTCCTGCAAACAAAGAAAAAACCCTCCCTCCCCTCCTGCAGGTCTTATTTCAAATGATTATTTTAATTTTAACAATCGCTGCAATTTCAATCCCGCTTTTAATATAATCCCTTTTACGGGCAAAAAAACTACTTCAGCAAATTTTGAAATTAAAAATATCTTAAATTTAAGATGCCCAATCTGCAATCAAATAATGCTCAACGAAGAACAAGAACTTGAATTTAGCCGGGATATTATTTCAAAAACAGGAAAAAGTTTAATCAAAGCTCTTGAATTTTATGAAGATGAGAGAAACATAACACAAGATTGGGAATACGGCAAAAAACAAAGCATTTTTAGGAAAAGCAGACAGGAAATTGTTGATATTATTAAAAAATTAGCGCTCGAACACCCCAAACTAAATCTAAAACAACTTATAATGCTGCATGCAAAACCCATACTTCAAGATTTATCAGATTCACAGCTTAAAGTCATAAATGAATTAAAAAATTATACCTACACAAACATAGAAAACGAACAAGAACTTGAAGCTTTTAACAATACGCTTGATGAATATATTGAAATGATTAACGGAGAGGGGGAGTATGTTTTTTCAAGAGCAATATTTTTAAAAGAAATTTCAAAAGTAACAAGAAACAAAGATGTTCAAAGACAAATCAATCTAATTGCGCAAAAAATGCCCGCGCCAAAAAGCTATATCGATATTTTCTTTATAAAAGCCATGCAGACAAGAAGACAAAACTCCAAAAAAATTGCAAAAAACCTTTTTCACATGTCAGGAATAACAATTGAACATCTTCAGCCAAAAAGCAAAAACGGAAAAGACAGAGCCTCAAATTACATCTGTGATTGCGCTGATTGCAACACAAAAAGGGGCAGCAAACCTTTTCATAACTGGATGGAAGAAATTCCAAATTTTGATATACAACTGCAAAATTACATAAACCAAGTACAGCAAGCAATTGAAAACGGAGAAATTTCGCCGAATTTAAACTATTTTAAAAATATAAAAGAAACAATAAAAACTTTAAGCCATGGCAAAATAGATTTAAAAATACCGCAAGACGAGTAAATAAAAAAAACCATGAAAATAAATTTCATAATCCAAAGCAACTTAAACAGTAAAAATAATTACAAATTCAAAAAACAAAATCCTGCTATGGTCAATTTTCAAGGATTTTATTGCAAAGAAGAAGACTTCGAAGTTAAAAAATTATACGACATACCCTGTCCCATCTGCGGAATTGAAATGATAAACCAAAGACAAATGCAGGCTTTTATTAAAGAAAGCAAAAACGCAAAAGGTCAAGCTCTGGTTAGACTTATTGAAAAATACGAAAAATATTTTCGCGAAAAAGAAAAAAGAATAGCACAAATAATAAAATACGAAGCATCAATTGATTCTGAAAAAGATATTTCACAAATCATAGAAGAGCAATATAAAAAATCAATTATAAAAATCAAAAAAGAACAAACAAAAGCGCTAAAAGAGCTTGAACAATTCTTAAAAAACCAAAAAAATGCCAATTTCAAACAAAGTGAAAAAATAATCAAAAAACACAAAGAAACCTTAGAAAAAGATGAGAATTCATTTATTGATAAAAAAGAATTAATGAAAGATTTAACAATATTTTTTGAATCAGATAAAATTAACAAACCAACACTAAGAAAAATTCTCTCAAAGTTCCCCGATACAAATATATATTTTAATTTCTTTAATTCGTTTCATAATGCCACAAACAAAAAACTCGCCTTTATCCTCTCAAACACAGGCTTAGCAACTTGCGAACATGTAAAACCAAAATCACAAAACGGAGAAAACAGCACTGCAAATTATCTTGCTCAATGCTGTAAATGCAATTCAACAAGAAACAGTCAGGATTTTTTCCATTGGGTTAATGCTAATAAAGATTTTGAAATTAATTTTCAAAAATATTCAACAGAAGTATCAAGAAACATTTCACAAAAAGAATTGCCAAACGAATATGAAACATATTTAGACGACATTACACAAACAATAAACCTTGAAACAAACGGAAAAATTAATCTCAAAGCCCCGCAGGCAGAAACCCCGGAAGAAAAACAAGAAAAAAAAGAAATTGACATTAGTTTTTTTGAAAAAAAATTAAAAAAGAAACAAGAGAAACTAAAAGCACTGGAAAACCTTTTTGAAACTTTAAAGACTGATAAAGAATTTTATTTTATTGTTGAACTTGACAAAGCCCTTAAAGAAAAAGAAAGAATTTTAGAAACACTTAAAAAAGAGCGCGGAATTCAAGAAACAGAAAAAGAAAGAATTAAAAAACACAAAAGAAAAGAGGCTGCTTTTTTAGATTTAGTTTCAAAACTTGAAAATACAAAAGATTTAAAAACAAGAAAAAAACTAAAAAGCAAAATCTCAAAACTGGAAACTTTATTATCGGAACGTTCTTATAAAACATTTGAAGAAGAATTACACGAAAGAGAAAAAAGAATTCAAAACGCGGAAAAAAATCTGGAAAACATTGACAACAGAATAATTTCCCTCAAAAGCAACATTAATTTTTCGCAAAATACCAAAGAAAAATTTAAAGCAATTAATATTGAAGAAAAAATAAATTCCCTTTCAAAAGAAATCAAAAAATACGAAAATATTCTTGAAAGATTCAGACAAAACAAACTAAATCTTTATGAAGCTGCAACTCTTTTAAATCAAATTTAATTAAAACTATTAACCTATACTCTCCCTTGTTAATTTAACAAGTTCAACAAAACGCTTTGATAATTCTGCCTGTGAAACTTTTAATTCACGCGCGATTTCGTGCTGGGAAAGCTTGTTTATATATCTTAAGAAAAATATTTCATAATATTTTTTATTAGGATTTTTAGAATCAATATTTTTAACGATTTTGATTAATTTTTCTAAAGCAGTTGCAGAAGCTTGTTTTTTAGGACAAAATTCCAAAGGATCAATCAAAGAATCAACCGTGTCATATTTTTCACTTCGCTGAATTTCTTCTTTTAGGTTTATAAGGCTTTCTTGCGCTTTTAAAATTTTGTTTTTTTCTTCTAAAAGTTCTTTTTCGTCAGGCATTTTTTTAACACTGACAACATTTTTTTCAAATTGAGCATTTTTATTAGGATTTTCCTTGCAGGCTTTTAGCTCTTCAAATTTTTGTTTTTCTTTTAAAATCTGGTCAAAACAAGAATCGCAGATTGTTCTTAAATGGCGGCGAAGACGCGAAATGTCTTTTATTGCATCAATCAACAAATAAGACTTATTATAGACAGCTTCCGTTATAATGTCTATTAATTCTTCATTTCCTTTAAATTTATAACTTTCTTTGATGACGGAATGGATAAGTTCTTCGTGATTTTTGTTAATATACATTTTCTTCATATATTAATTCCTAACAACAATATTATGATATAAATAATTATATTTTGACACCATTATAATAATTTTTGTAACATTTTTATTCAAACTATACGTTAAATAATGGGTTTATGTAATTTTTTTGGACTTTAGGGGCATTAGATAATATAATAATAATTATAGTGTATAATAGACTAACAACTATCGTTTTAAACAGCAAAAGTTAATTATAGAAACAAAACCATGAAAAAATTTTACATAAAAGCCTTGATTTTACTTGTGTTCCTTTCAATGACAGGAACGCAAAAAGCATATTGCGACATTGATATTGCAGAATTTAAAAAAGTCAAAAAAGTTTTTCAAAAAAAACCAAAAAAACAAAAAGAAACAAAACAAAAATCGCTCGAGTTCAAACAAACCGAACTTGACAAATCTGATTTTTCAATGTTTGAAGACGAAGATTCTTCCGCTTTCGGCGCAAATAAAGAGCTTGAAACACTAACAAAAGACGAAATCAAACAGGCAAAGAAAAAAGAAAAAGAAAACAACAAAAACCTTAAAAAACAAGAAAAACCAAAAAAAGAAAAAAAAGCAGGATTATTTTCAAAAAAGAAAAATAAAAACAATAAAGAAGAAGAAATCTTCGAACAAGAAGAAAAATTTGAACAAAACCCCGAAACAATCACAAAAGACGAATTTTTAAACGAAGAAGAAAATAAACAATACACCTATTTCAACGATGAAACCGATTTGGTTTATATTAAAGAAGTTGAAATCTATGGAAACAACTTAATTGATGCTAATTTTATCAGAGAACAAATCAAATCAAAAGAAGGATATCAATATATCCGCTCTGACATTTCAAGCGATTTAAGATCATTATACAACACAGGATTTTTCACACAAAACATCCGTGCTCTGCCGATTAGAATTGATGACAATAATGTTAAATTAAGAATTATTTTAGAAGAAAACCCCCCTGTATCAGGCTTTGGAATTATTGGCAACAACAGTATTCCAAACTCTGAAATAATGCAGATTCTTGATAAATATAAAAATCTTCCGCAGAACATTTTAAGCATAAATAACGCAATCAGCGAAGTTCAAGAGCTTTACGCCACAAAAGGCTATATCTTAGCCCGTGTTGAAAAAGTTGCCGATGATCCTGACGGATATATTAATTTTCAAATAGACGAGGGTGTTATCGGGGATATTATTGTTGATGGCAACAATAAAACAAAAGATTTTATCGTCAAAAGAAACATCTTCCTGCAGCCAGGATGTGTTTATAACGAAAACACAATGCGCTCGGATATTTTAAGACTCATGGGAACACAAGCATTCAAAGACGTTCAAAGAGAACTTAAAAGAGACGAAGAAACAGGTTTATACAACGTTTTTGTAGCGCTTGAAGAACAAAGAACGGGTAAAATCTCTCTTGGTGTCGGGATTGACTCGGTTTCAGGCTTCTTTGGTTCGGTCGGATTTGGCGAAAACAACTTTAGAGGCTTAGGACAAAAACTAAACCTTAATTTGCTCGCAGGTACAGGTATTCTAATGAATGACAGCTCCGTTGTTTCAAAAGCCAATCTGCAAGGTGAAATCAGCTTTTTAGAACCAATGTTTAAACGCGAAAACCAATCTTTGGGAATCCGCGGATTCGGAAGATATTACGGAAGCTATCAAGTTCCAATGGCAATCGAAAAAAGATTCGGAGCAGAAGCAACAATCTCGCGCAAATTCATAACCTACAAAAATCTTTCAGGTTCAATCGGCTTCGGTGCTGAAAGCGTAACGCTTGACGAGGGTGATGCGGGAAGAATGATGGCAAAATATGCCTCGGCAGGAGTTCCCTGGAGCGAAAGAGATAAAGAATTAGACGGCGGATTCTTTATCAAAATCACACCTGCACTGACATACGACACAAGAGATAGCGCAATCAATGCACGCCGCGGCGTTTTGGCAAGGATTGCCCTTGAAGAAAACCTTGGAATCTCAGGCGAAACTTTCGGCAAACTCCACGGTATGATTAGAAAATTCACTCCCGTAGGCAAAAAATCGTCAATAGTTTTAACAGGACGTGCAGGCGGAGCAATCCACGGAGATATGCCCGACTTTGCAGGCTTCTCACTAGGCGGACCATACAACATCCGCGGTTTCAACATCTCTGAAGTCGGCGTAGGCGATGGTTTTATGATGGCAAGTGCCGAATACAGAGTTCCGATTCCTTTTATCGACAGATTAACCTCAAACACATTCTTAAACAACTTAAGATTAGCAGCGTTTGTTGATGCCGGAAGTGTTTTTGGCAAAACAATCGGAACAAAAGTTTATGATAAACCCGGCTATGCAATCGCAGCAGGTTTCGGCTTAAGAGTATTTATCCCGGGAATCGGTCCAATCAACCTTGATTATGGTATTCCTTTAACAGATACCAAAGGAACAAACAGAAGTTCAGGCTTCTTTACATTTGGTATGGGTGAAATGTACTAAGATTGTGCAAATTATTTATCTAAAAACTTTTGCATAAGCACATTTAACACTATCAAGCGTTGAATAAACAATTCTTACTATATTTTCATCAACAATATCAACTCTTGAATAAGCAACCTTGTTTTCTTGATTATTTTCGTCATCTTGAAAATCTCTCAAGATTAAATAACCTGTTTCTTTTCCTCCTTGAGAGAAAAGAAGAATATTTTTATCTTTTTTTTCTTGGATTTTATAATTCCCAAGAGGAATAACATCGCCATTTGCACCAACAATCGAAACCAGAAGCTTGATATAATAAACCCCGTTTTGAATATCCTGAATGGCTTTTAAATCGCCTCCTGTGTCAATTTCTTTATTTTGTCCTTTTGGCGCAGGTTCAACACCATATTTCCTGCCAAACAAAAATGTTTTTAATCTTCCTAAAAAAGTATTTTCAACAGGCTGAGGGGTGAGTGCATTAATTGTTTTTTCAAATTGCTCATTTGTAACAGGCTTTATGCCTTTAAAAGCATTATCAATAAAATTATAATCAACATCGGAAAAATCCTCTGCAATTGCTTTGTTAAAACAAACATTGGATAAAATCAAACTTGAAAAAACTAAACTGAGCGCTAAAATTCGTTTCATAATCTAATTTTAATATTTTTTTTATCAAAGTAAAGAAACAACAAGCAAAACTACATATTTTGAATTAGGATTTCCAAAATTTCATCGGGTTTTTTAATAATATAATCAGCACCCGCCAAATTTTTATCATCCCGATATCCCCACAAAACACCTGCTGATTTAATTTTGGCGTTTTTTGCCGTTTTAACATCAACATCACTATCCCCAACAAACAAAACTTCACTCTTTTCAACGCCCAATTGTTTTATAGCTTCAAAAACTCCAATTGGAGCGGGCTTTGGAGGAACTTTATCGCTTTGCCCGATTGCAATATCAATTAAATTATTAAAATACTTTTCACACAGTTGTTTAATAGCAGAATCAAATTTGTTTGAAACAACCGCTGTTTTTATATTTTTCTTTTTTAATTTTTCCAACAATTCGACAATTCCCGCGTAAGGAGCTGTTGAATTATACATATTTTTTGAATAATGCGCTTTAAATTCATCAATACATTTTTTTATTTTTTCTTCATCAATTTTTTCATTTTTTGAAAGATTTTTAAAATTCAAAGCCCGCTCAATAAGCTTATATACACCATCTCCTATAAAACCTTTGATTTCATCAATGGAACAATCTTCAAAACCTGATTTAAAAAGCGCAAAATTCGTACTTTGAGCCAAATCAGCCAAAGTATTTAAAAGCGTTCCGTCCATATCAAAAATTAATGCTTTAATCATAAAAAAATAATAACACATCAAAATAATTTAGGTTAAATATAGGTTTTTTAAAAAAAACATTAATAATAAAATTAAAAAATAAACTAGAAAGAAAAATACCATGAAACTCAAAGATTTTATTATCGTTCTTGTCTGCATCCTTTTAATCGTACACATTTGTTTTACAAAAACAAAAAAAGATTACGAAGCAAAACAGCTTGAAGAAAATAAACCCGCACCGGTTGAAAAAGTTAAACAAAAAATAAGCGTACAGCCAAGAAAAGAAGTTAAAAAACTTGAACTTTCGGTTGACGATTATAATAATGCTGTTAATAATTACAATATTAAAATGCAGGAGTGTACAGGTTATTTAAGAGAAAATAAATTTGCACCCGCAAGAGAATGTTTTGAATTTTTAAGCGATAATTATTACGATTACGAATTTTATCAAGAAAATATCAATGCGCTTACATACAACAAAGCTTTAATTGACAGAAACCTCGGAAACTACGAAAAAGCAAAAAAAGAATTTGAAGAAGTTATTTATTACGAAAAAAATAACGAAACCATGATTCGTGATGCTAAAATTCTTTTAGATGAAATAAACGAATCAATAAAATATGAAGCCGAAAAAAAAACGCACAATTAAACGACTTTGGCACATATAAAAATGAACTTCAACAAATAAGACGCTACAAAGACCCGCAAAAAATCAGCGTTTACATAGAAAATAATCAAAATTCTTCAGTTGTTGCACAAGCGTTTCAAGTCTGGGAAGAATCATTAAAAGGTAAAATAAAATTCAACCATACTCAAGACCCGCAAGAAGCACAAATTTATTGCAAATTTGTTGAAAATCTTTTAACCGAAGAACAAGAAAGCGCAGACCGTCTGGGTTTAACGACTTTAAAATTTTATAATGATAACACAATTGCAAAATCCTATATCTCACTTGCACTTAAAAATATAAAAACAAACAAAGAAATTGATTCCAAAACACTCCAAGCCGTAGCGCTGCATGAAATCGGACATGCTTTAGGAATTGTTGGACATTCAAACAACAAAAACGATATAATGTATCCTAATACCGCAACCTATAATTTAAACAAACTTTCAAACAAAGATATAAATACTGTTTTAGAAATTTATCAAGATTAATTCAAAACCAATATTGTTAACAAAAGTTAATATTTCCTGTTTAATTTATCAATAATTCTTTAGAAAAATACTTTTTTATAACAAGGATTATATTTTTTAGGAAAGAGAAGATATTAAACATGGGAATTGGCGTGGACTATAATCAGATAAATTCTGATTACATTTATAGTAAAACCAGAAATCTTGACAGGTCGCAATCAAGCAGATATCAAGGAACAAGACAGCAAAATGTCGTTCAAAATGATACCTATACTTCATCAAAAGGAAATACCTGCACAGACGGGAAAGACGATGGTAAAATCGGACTTGCATCAGCAGTCGGAAATATCGCCCAGGGGGCAGGAAAAGGAGTTTTAAACGCCGTTAAAGGCGCGTTTACAAACTCACAAGGCAAATTTTCAATCCTCAAAACAGCAGCAACTCTGGGTATTGGCGCGCTTTGCGTAACATTCCCCGCAGTCGGCTTAGCTGCCTGCGCAATCGGAGGCGTAACAGGCGGCGCTAAACTTGCAACAGGAGTTTTAAATGCAGTTAATGCTAAAACAGATAGCGAAGCAAAAGATGCCTGGGAAGCAGTCGGCGAAGGCGGCGTTACGGTCGCAGCTTCGGTTGCAGGCGCAAAAGCAAGCTACAACGCCGTTCAAGCAACCGCATCAGCAGCTTCAAGCACAGGAACAAGCGCAGTCGCACAGCTTGGAAAAGAAGCTTCAATTCTTCAAAAAGCAAGCGCCTTAGGAAAAGATATGGTTTCCTCAACAAAATTTAACGCAAGCAATATCAAAGGCGGAATTGAACTTGAAATTTTAAGAGCAAAAGCAGCCAAAATAGACCCCAAATCAGCATTATCTGCAGAAGACACAACTCTTTTAAACAGATTAAATGCAACTGAAGCCTTTGCAACAGAGGGCTCAAAAGCACAGGCAGCAATGATTGAATCGGTTAAAAATTCGGCTGCAAACAAAATAAGCGGGTTAAGACAAGGTTTATCCAACCTTAGAAACCAACCTGCATCAAGCTGGGACGGAATTAAAACAACAGTTTCGAATTTAGGCACAACGCTTAAAAACTTAAAAACAAGCGCAAGCGCAGGAACTCTAAAACCGTCAATCGCAAATTTATCTCAAAAAGCACAAACTATTATTAATTTCTTAGCGAAAGAAGACGGAACTTACGCAGCAGCCGTTCAAAACTACGGTCACACAAGCGTTCTTGCAGCTCTTGAAGAACTTGCAGGAATCCAAAGTGCTAATCAAAATATATAATAAAAACCCTAATCGCAGATAATATTAACAACAAAATCAGGATTAATTTAAATTAATCCTGATTTTTAAACTTTCTAATTCTCCATTTGTTTTTTAAGCGCGGTTTCAAGAGTTTTAATCTTGTTTTCAAGTGTTTTTACTTTCATGTTAGAATCATCCATACCGATTGATTTTTTTTCATATTGTCTTTTTGTTGTTTTAATTTGTTTTTTTAACTTTTGAACATAAAAAAACATACAAAAAACACCGATAAAAAACCCTGCGGACATATAAAGCGCATCAAATAATTCAAAATTAATATTTCCGAAATTAAACATATTTTCTCCTTGCAATATTTTAATTATAACATTTTTAAGCTAATCTTGTTTCATTCTTCTTAAAAAATTCAAAACTTTAATAAAATCCTTGCTAAATTGTTCCTCTTTAAGTTCAAATTCTATTTTTTCATTGGTCTTTGGATGAATAAAAGATAAATAATAAGATTGCAAAAGCTGCTCTTGCGTTTTAAGATTATAAAATTCATTAATCATAAAGCTTTTAGCACCATATAAACTATCCCCAAAAACCGGATGATTAATTGAAGCTAAATGCGCTCTTATTTGGTGGGTTCTGCCTGTTTTAAGTTCAAGTTCAACCAAGCTTGCACCTTTAAATTCCTCTAAAACTTTATATTCGGTAATTGCGCTCAATCCCTCGTTTTCTTCAGCAATTGTCATTTTAACATTATCTTTTAAATAATGCACAAGAGGTTTGTTTATGATTCCTTGTTTTTCTTCAAAATTTCCTAAAGCAATTGCTAAATATTTTCTTTTTGCGGTTTTTTCTTTGATTTGCAAAGCCAAAATATCTTGCGCTGCGTTGGTTTTTGCAACCATAATCAAGCCTGCAGTATTTTTATCCAGCCTGTGAATAATTCCGGGACGGTCAAAATCCCCCAATCCTTTTGATAAAGTTTCGGGACAATAATTCAAAAGAGCATTAACAAGCGTTTTTTCTCTGTCAAATTTTGTTGGATGTGTCAACATATTTTTAGGCTTGTTGATAATTAAAAGGCAATCATCTTCAAAAATTATATCAAGCTTAAAATCATAAGGAGAAAGTGTTTTATCGGGATTTAAAAATTTTTCAAAATTATCAAAATCAAAGTCGATTTCATCTTTTAATTTTAATTTATAAGATATTTTTTGTTTTTTTTGATTGACTGATATTCCATTTTTTTCTAAAAAATCAACAAGCTTTTTTCTTGTGTATTTATTTTCAAAATATTTAACAAGAAAATTATCAACCCTTAAACCAACATCTTTTTCATCTTCAAGCGTAATTTTCATTCATCCCCGCTTTTTGATTTATTTTTACCGTAAGTTAAAGTATAAATTACATACAAAAAACATCCCGAACAAATCATTACATCAAAAGCATTGAAAATAGGGAAATTAATAAAATTTAATTTAATATAATCAACAACCGCACCATATTTTAATCTTTCAATAACATTTCCCAATGTTCCTGCGCTGAATATCGTTAATGATAATAAAAGAAGTTTATCGCTAAATTTAACTTGTTTTATAACATAATATACAAAAAAAACCAGAACAATTATCCCAAAAACCGCCAAAATCCGCGCATTATTTTGAAACATACTAAAAGCGCTTCCTGTATTATTTGTGTGCAAAATTGAAAACACAGGATTATCAATTTTATATAAAAAGCTCAACTTTCTTATTTGATTGCCAAAATCAAGCAGAATTAAACTCATTAAAAAATAAAAAATAAACGCTTTTTTATCTTTCATTTTCCACTTTTTCCTCTGCCATATTAACTCTTTTCATCAAATAAGCCATGCCGATAATGCGAATTCTTGCTTTTTTTTGCTTTTCATTAAGCGAAACTTTTGTCAGCCCTATTGAAGCAATTGCATATTCGTCTTTATTTTTATCATTAGCCCGCACAACGCGCTCTAAGTGTCCTTTTTTTATTTTTCTATATTTATCATCATATTTAATATCGGAATTAATTTCCTCCCGCGCCAAAGAAGCAAGAGCAATTACTTTATTGGGAGTATTTAATGTAAGCTCAAGCCCGTAGTCTTTTCCGTTTTCAATATTTTCGGGCGTATTTAAATCAATATTCAATCTTCGCGCAGCACCATATCTTAAAGTTGTTTCTTCGCTCAAAGTACTGTCTTGTAAAATTTTCCAAGCACCGTCCTGTTTTTTTAAATACATGATTGATGTACTTTTTCCGTCCAAAACTCCAACTTTGTCACGATTTTTACATCTGTATCTGACTTTATCTTTAAAACCCATGCCTGATTCAGGATAAACTCTTGCCGTTGTTTCATCTTCAAGCTGAACAAGAGCAGAGTTTTTTCTTGTATCAATTCTTTTAATTTTTGATTTATATTTAATATCATCAAAGGTTTTGGTAGTTTTATCAATCATTGATAACAAATCAGCAAGGTTATAGCCGTCTGTATTTTTATATTCTGTATCATAGAATCTTGAAAGCATCTTTAAATCATTTTTTGCCAAAACTTTATTATAATCGTTTAAAAATTCTTTGATTTCCTTTTGGGTTTCATTCAGCCTGCCAAATTCAAAAGGGAAAGAAAAACAAGGCTCAACAAAGCCCGAAATTGCTAAAAATATCAAAAGTATCGTTATTTTTTTTATTTTGTTCATTAATTAATCCTTTTTAAAAACAAGGTAATATTTCTTATCTCCATAATATAATACCATATCCCAAAAAATTCCTGAATCATTAAATTCAATATATGCTTTTGGAGCTGGAGTTCTTTTGTTTCTATGCCCCCACTTTGTTCCGATAAAATTCATAAATTTATTCCCCGATTTTTTCGCAAAGCTCATCTCTTCCTGTGGCAGTTTGTCCTCATAAAACCCCTCATAAACCGCTGCTGTTTTATATACAGGTATTGCAAATTTTACCCTGCCGTTTTCTTTAAACAGGATATAAGTTTTGCCGTCTTTTTCTCTTGGAGTCAAAAGATAATACCCCGGAGGAATCACCTTGCTTTTAAAAACCAAATTAACCCCCGAGCGAAACAAAGGATAGGGTGAATAAATATATTTTGTGTATTCATCAGCCTGATAAGGGTCAAGCCCGAAAATATATTCAAAAGGCGCTTCTTCAAGCTTTTCATAAATTTCATCAAGCTCTTGAGATAATGCTTTTTGGTTAACAGGAAGCAAAAAGATTATCAATAATAAAAATAATAAAAATTTAATCAATTGTATCATAAATCTGCTTGCCTTTGTTGTCTTAATAATGCTAACATATTGACTATGGAAAATAAAGTATTTGAAGAAAATTTAAACATAATTAAAAAATACGATTCAAACCTTGCTAATAAAATTTTAATGTTTAATTGCGAAAAAACAAACCTCTCAATCACACAAACCCAACAGGGCGAATACAACCTTGTTTATAAAGGTTTTTGCCTGCATAGCCAACAAGGAGCAGTAGAAGAAGCAAAAAAAATCGCAGATAAAATTAATGATGAACAAAATTCAATAAGAGTTATCTTCGGCCTGGGTTTAGGTTATGTTGTTGATGAAACAGCTTCAAAAATACATAATTCAAAAATAATAATATATGAACCCGAGCTTGAAATTATTAATTACGTTTTAAAAATAGCAAAAATTGATGCTTTATATAAAAACAACGTAGTTTTGTGTAATGATAAAGAACTTCTTGCAAAATATGTTTTAGAAAACACTGATAAAGATTCTAAAATGAAATTAATTTACACAAAAACCTATAAAGAACTTTTTAAAGATGAATTTGATGAAATAACGCAAGTAATCCAAAAAGCACAAGGTCAACACAGCGCTAATCTTAATACGATAATCAACAAATCCCCGTGTGCGCTTTTAAACACATATTCAAATCTGCCTAAAATCTTTAATTTACCCTATATTGAACAATTTAGAGATATTTTTAAAAACAAAACCGCACTTATCATCTCCGCAGGGCCGTCTTTAAGGGAAAATATTGAAACAATTAAGAAGAATCAAGATAAATTCATTATTTTTTGCGTTAACGCTGCAATGGAATTGGTTATTAATTCAGGGATAAGAGTTGATTTTATTGTTGATATTGAAACAGCAGGAAAAAACTATCAATACAGCAATCTTGATTTATCAGACACATATTTAATTTTGGAAGCTTTTAGCAACAACGAAAAATACAAAGTCAAAACAAAAAACACAATAACTTATATTTCACAAAATAATTTTATAAACGGCTGGGTAAGACAACTTTTAAATCTTAACGATAATCTTGAAACCATGGGCACAGTTTCTTACACAGCGCTTGATTGCGCGTATATTATGGGGTTTAGCCAAATTATTTTAATCGGACAAGATTTAGCTTTTAAAAACGGCGAATGCTACGCAAAAGGCAGCATATATGAAGATTTAGAATGTATTTTTGACGAAACAAAAAACAAATATATAATCAAAGCAAAAGATTTTGAAAAATATACACTAAAATTAATGGGTTCATCAACAGAAACCGCCAAGAAAAATACGCAAAAATATATTGATAATTTAAACAAAAATATTTACACGGTAAAATCCCAGGACGGTTCATATATCCCGACCCAAACAGGCTACGCGCTTTTTGTCGAATGGTTTGAAAGAGCCGCAATACGCTATAAGAAAGAAAAACCGCAAATCAGATTAATCAACTCATCAACAGGCGGTGCACAAATTGAGGGTTTTGAAAATATTCGTCTTGATGAAATTTTCAACAAAACTGCAGATGAAATTTCTGAAATTGAAAAGATTTCAGACAAACTAAACAACATTAAAAAAATAGCTTTTGATAAAGCTTTTGTAACTCAAAAAGTACAAAAACACACAAAAGATATTGAAATTTATCACGATTTAGGATTTGAAGTTCAAAAACAATGTGAAAAATTTTTAAATGAATTAAAAATTAAAAAAGTTTTAACACCCAACGCACTAAAATTAATGAAAAAGCACAACGATGCGCTGAATAATCTTTTAAATTATAACCAAAATCAAGATTTGCGTCTTTTAACGGTAAGATTTGAATATCAAATTCTTCCCTTGATTGAAAAGAACTTTACAAAAGACATCCAAAGCATCAAAGAAACTTTTGAAAAACTGAACGAAATTTATAAAAAAATTATTCAAGTTTCAAACACATATATTAAAAAACTGAAAGAATTTGAAAACACACTTGATAGTTAATGTTTAACAACAAATCGTTAATCTTTCGTCTTTTAAGAGTTGTTCGATATCAAGAATTTGATAAATTTCACCATCTTTTACAAATTCCGCTTTAAAATTCTCATCCTGCTTTTGCAGTCTGTTCTGGATAATTTCTTCGTAATTAATATTCATGCTCTCACAGATTTCATCTGATAGAATTCCCAATTTAAAATCACTTGAATTAATTATTATTATTGTTGTTTTTTCTTTTATTATCGTATCGGAATACCCGAACAAACGCCTGATATCAAGAACGGTTATATATTCGCCCTTAATGTTTATAAGTCCGAAAATATATTCAGGAGCAGAGGGAAGACGGATAAATTTTGAATTGTTAACTTTATAAAACTCTTTAACAGAAGCCATGTTTATATAGTATTTAATGTCATTAATAATAAATGAAACGCCCATATCATACAAAGGTTTTGGAACTTGAACATCACGTTTAATTTGTTTTGCAAAATTTTTTCGGCTTTTTAAAATTTCAGCAGATTCGCTATCATAAACATAAAATTTTTCACAATTTCCATGTTGAATATATTTTTCCTGATTTTTTTCAATATATTTCAAAATATTTTCACAATTTAAAATATAAATATTCTCACTTCCATTATTGAAAACTCCGCTATACACAGGCTCGTTTCCTTGATATGGAAGTTTATGAATGTTTTTTTTGGGCAGTTTTTTAATATCAATAACCTTATCACAAATTAATGCCATTTTTGAATCACTTGATTTCAGCGCAATTACGATTATTTTTGAATTAAGATTATAAACAATTCTGTCTGTCTTAAAGACTTCTCTTAAATCAATCACCCCAAGAGGCACTTCGTCATATTGAATCAACCCCAGAAGATAAGTCGGGAGTTCGGACGGATAATCAAATTCCATTATCTTCAAAATTTCAAGAACTTTTCTTGCCAAAAGCGCAAATTTCTTTTTGCCAAGCTCAAAAATAATAAAATCTTCGCCTGTATCATTATTTTCTTCTTTTATTAAAAGATTATTCTTCTGTATCTGAATTTGTGTTTCTTCCATTTTTAATCACTACTTTTTCTTCTTTATTTACAAAATCAAGCGCAAATTCTGCATTTTTCTGCGCTTCTACAACATCAAAAACATCGTTAATCAAACAATTTGAAGCTCCGATTCCGATTTCAAGGTCAAATTCCCCATTTTCAATTGAAAAAAGAGAGTTTATCATATAATTCAGCTTATGATTAGCTTGTTTATCATCAAGTGCTGTAATCATCACAACGTATTTGCCCTGTGCTTTTTTATAGATTTGCTCGTTAATATCAAGACATTTGATAATACGCTGTGATATTTTTAAATTCAAAATATCCAATTCCTCATCACTCAATTCTTCTTCCAATTTATCAAAATTTAAAATTTGTACCAAAGCAATATATGTCGGGGTTTTTGATTTCGGAAACTCAAACTTTGAATTAAAATATTTATCCAATTTAGACTCGTTTTTACAAACAACAAGATTTTTATTCACATATCTTGCCTTGAAAAAATTATACAAAATTCTTTTCAATTTTTCCAACTCGTCAACATCATCCAAACTCAAAAAATCAAAACTTTTTGCTTTATCTTTTGTATAAAAAGCAATTTGCGCAATTTGTTTTTCACGATAATCAAAAGAAAATTCAATTTTTGAAAAAAATTCTTCCTCAGAAACTATCATTTTTAAATTCGGCGCATAATTTTTAAACAAAACAACATCATCCGCTTTATATTTATCAATCATTTTCTTTTGAAAAACAGGACTTAGGATTATGTTTCTGATATCAAAATAAATCAAATTTTTTGACTTTTCAAAAGAATAAAAATTAACCATAAAAAGGTCATAATTAAGCTTTGGATATAAAAGAGCAAAAAAATCACCTATTAATTTTTCATCACTATATGAAAAATTATAGATGTTTTTAAACTCATATTCCAAATTTTCAAAATCTATATTTTTCTTCACATTTACCAAAGAATAAGCATCTTCATCAGCTTCTTGTACTTCATTATCAAACTTTTGCGATGAAAAAATATCTTCTATTGGTTTTATTTCATTATAAAATTCAAAAGGCTTAACAAGAGAAGATTTCAAAATTTCCATTTTATCATCTTCATAAAGCGGGTGCTCCTGTGTTATTTTTTGTGCTAAAACAACAAGTTTTTCAATATCTTTTGATTTTTGAAAAAAATAATCAAGTTTGCTTTGCCCAATATAAAATTTTGCGTGGCTTTTCGGCAAAATCGAATGAATTATTACGGGAATTTTAGAAATTATCTCATTTTCTCTTATTGCCTTAACAAGACGAAAACCCCCGACTTTAGGCATAATGGCATCTGTAATAATAATATCCGGCGCAAGGTCAAAAATCATCTCCCAGGCATCTTTTGCATTTTGCGCACCGTAAACTTCCCAATTTTTCAAAGCAAAAGCAGATTTTGCTATATTCAATTGCGTAACGCTATCATCTATTATGATTACTTTTTTTGCCATTGCTTAACTTATTAACTATAATTATCTATAATATGATTATACAGTTTTTTTATTAAAAGGTGAACTATGTCAAAAGAAATAAACAAAAATAATTTAAGCACTCAGCTTGCAAAAGCACAAATTGTATCTTCAATTTTTTCATTTTTAGCAATTTGTTCAATTTTTTACATCAGCGAAAATCTGCAATTAGGAAAATTCAACTTTATAGTTTTCTTGGGGATAATTTTGTTTGGTTTTTTAGCATTATTTGAATACAACAAAAGAACAACAAAAAATTTTATAGACAATATTTTCATCTCGGTTTTTGATAAGGCTTTTGGTGATATTAACGCAATTCAAAACAAAAACAGATACCAAAAAGAAAACTTTAAAGTTTCCTCAACAAAAATCCAGGATATTCAAGACTTAATAGACAATCTTTTAAGATATTCACAGGATATGAAAAACTTAACAGACGTAACACAAAAGAAAACCGCTCAATCCCTTAATTTTACAAACACAGAACACAGCGCAGTCAAAACAAACATAGAAAAAATGTTTTCAATAAGGCACAAAATCCAAACAATCGCCGAATTAATTCTTGAATTGTCTGATTTTGTCCAATCAATCTCCTCCACAATCGGGCTTGTTGAAGATATTGCAGAACAGACCAACCTTTTAGCACTTAACGCCGCAGTTGAAGCTGCACGCGCAGGAGAACACGGGAAAGGTTTCGCGGTTGTAGCATCTGAAATCAGAAAGCTTGCAGACGAATCAAAACAAGCAACAACAAAAATAATCTCTTTAATTAACGACATTCAACAAACCGCAAATTCAACCGTGCTGGCAACTGAAGAAGGTACAAAAGAAATTGAATCAGGATTAGAACTTGCACATATAATAAGTGAAAATATTGAACAATTAATTAATGTTATGAATGAAATTTCAAGCAACATGAGAGAAATTATCGTTTCATCAACAAAAATAAACGATGATTCTAAATCTTCTTACAATTATGTCAAAGAAGTTTCAAAAATGATTGAAGATAACAACAAAATCGTATCTGAAAACGACACTATTTTTGAAAAAATAGAATCTACCTCATCAAACATTAAATCAATTGTGTAATTCTTCGATTTTTAAGGCAAAGTGATGGAATTTCAAAAAGAAGAATTGAATGAAATTTTGAATATTTTTCAACAAGAATCACAGGAGATTATTTCTTCGATGTATGATAAGTTGTTGAAACTTGAACAGCAAGATTGTGACGAAAACCTTGCAATCCAGCTTTTTCGCGATGCCCATTCCCTAAAAGGCTCGGCTCGAATGCTTGGATTTAATGATATTCAAAACATCGCACACAAGATTGAAGATATTATAAGCTTGATTAAAGAAAACAAAATAAAACCAACCCCAAACATCACAGAAACCGTTTGCGAAAGTTTAGATTTTATTTTGGAATTGATTAATAAAACAGTTGAAAAAAAAGAAGAATTTATAAGCGAAAAAACACCTCTTTTTATTCAAAACCTTGAAACAACAGCACAAAACGCTATTGAAGAATTTAAAAAACTGGAAAAACCACAGCCAAACAAAGAAGAAGAAAAATTTATCAGGCAATTTGAAAAAATTGAAAAAATAATAATTAAAATTCTTCTGCTTTTAACAAATGCTTCAAATACAAAAAATTATGAAATTATAGGTTCTCTTGAAGAACCTGTTAAAAACTTTTCTTATTTAATTAATGAAATAAACGACTCTGAAATTTCACAATTTAGCAACTTATCGCAGAATATTCTGAATTCAGTAAATAAATTTGCAACATCCGACAATAAAGAACTTGCTTTTTTAGAAGTTAATTACAACGTCAATTCCTTAATTGAAGCAATAATTAATTTTACAAACAAAAAAAGAATTAAAAGACAAGATTATTATGAAATTGTTGAAAAAATTATAAAAGAAGTTGATTTTGATAATAAAAACCCTGAAAATACAAGCATTTCGGGTAAAATTTCAATAGTTGAAAACGAAAAAATAAAAGAAGCGCAGGAAAAATTATCCCTGCTTGAAATTAATTGTGAATATTACCCCGAAGTATTATCTTTAATTGATTCTGCAATAAATGAAGAAAAAAACACCACAAAAAAAGAAATTATAAAAAATATTAAAAAAACAATAGAAGCCTACAAAGAAAAAAACACAACCCTGCCTCTCGATGTTTCAAGCGGACTTTTTGATGTTATAAAATCATTAATTGAAAATTTAAATGCAAAAAAACTTAAAGAAATTGCCATCAAAGCAGACATTATTAAAACAATGGCAAACTTTAAACAAAAAGAACACAAACAGCCCCTTGAACATCCAAAAAATTCGGAATTTTCTCAAAAAGATATCTTAAAAGATATTACAAACACAGAAATCAAAACCTTAAAAGTAGAATCATACAAACTTGATAATTTAGTCGGTCAAATTGAAGAATTAATCGTTTCAAAAATCAAAACAAACGAACAATTAACCCTTGCAAAACAAATAAACAACGACCTAATCGACTGGCAGAAAAACTTTATCAAAATGAATTATTATATTAAATATTTTGATAAAAAATATCTCTCAAACCCTCTTGCGCAAAATCAGGCAGACTTTAGAAAAGTAATTTCATACAACAAGCAATTAAGCACCTTAACCGAGCAGCATACGCAAAAAATAACACATTTAATAAAAGAAATGTCAAATCTTTTTAAGCAAATTCAAGAAAGCGAAGCAAAGCTCAACGCAACAACAACAGAAGTTGAAACAATGGTTAAAAACATGCGCGTTTTGCCTCTTTCAACAATATTCCAACTTTTTCCCAGAATGGTTCATAATATAGCCAAAGAAAAAGGCAAAAAAATTGATTTAATAATCAACGGCTCGGACGTAACAGCAGATAAAACGATAATTGAAGAATTAAAAATCCCATTAATGCACATAATTAGAAATTCAATCGACCATGGCATTGAAGATGTTGAAACAAGAAGAGCTTTAGGCAAAAATCCTGTAGGAAGAATTGAAATTAATGCAATTTATAAAGACAACAAAGTAATTGTTGATGTTAAAGATAACGGCAAAGGGCTTGATATTGAAAAAATAAAAACAAAAGCAATCGAAAAGAAACTTTTAACACCCGAAGAATTAAGCGTTATTAATGAAGAAGAGCTGATTAATTTAATTTTCTACCCCGGTTTTTCAACCGAAGATTTCGTAACAGAATTATCAGGACGCGGTTTAGGGCTTGATATTGTAAATAATAAAATTAACCAGCTCCAAGGCAGAGTTGATGTTTTTTCGCAGATTAATCAAGGAACGGTAGTCAGAATCACGCTTCCTGCCGCAATTGCAACAAAAAAAGTTTTTATAATTCAAGAATCCAATCAATTATATGCAATTGAAACTTCTGTCATTAAAACAATAGTCAGAATCAACTGTGACGATATTTTCAGAAAAGACAACAATAATTATTATATTTACAATAAATCAGCAATCCCGATTTATACATTATCACAAATTTTAAACCTGGAAAACAGTTACAAAAACAAAATCAAATTCACACTTGCAATTATAGAACTGGATAATTTCTGCGCAGGAATAATAATTGAAAAATTAATCTCCGATCAGGAAATTGTCCACAAGAAACTTGCTCCGCCTTTGTATAAATTAAAATACATTTCAGGAGTTACAACCCTTGCAAGCGGTGAAGCCTGCCTTGTTTTGAATATTAGCGATATAATAAACACAATCAATTCCAAAAAAATCCCCTCAAGAGTCTCACTCAAAAACAACATGGAAAAACCGCAGGACAATTCAAAATACAAAATTTTAGTCGTAGATGATTCCTACACAACAAGAATCCTCCAAAAAAACATCCTCTCAAACCAAGGATATGACGTCCACACCGCCTCAGAACCCCTGAGTGCTTTTGAAAAACTCCGCCACACAAATTTTGATATA
>CAPYQR010000003.1:20992-27644 GCA_948742005.1 uncultured bacterium | reverse complement strand
CAATTTAAGTTGCAATGGTCAACGATGTGGAATTCGACTTGAGATAAATATCTTTTTTTAAATTTTTTTAAAATAAAATCTTGAATAGAGCAAGGAAGAATTAAAAGCAGTTTTTCGCAAAGTTTTTTGATTGATTTTATTATTTTAATTAAAGTTTTCAGTTTCACTTTTTACTCCTTTATGCAAAATGCGATTTTAAAATTATAAAAACAGTTTTTGTTAAATTTAAAAAACGATATTTAAAATATGAAAGTCTTATTATCTTTTTAAATTCTTCAAAAAACTCAGAATTTTTAGCTTTTTCAAAACCATATTTATTTTTAATATATAAAAACACTTTGCGGACTTTTTTGTAATAATCTTTTCTTTTATTCAAAGGCAAACTGTGAAGCCAGAAAATAAAGCTTCTTATTCTGTTGTTTAAATAGGATTCAATTAAAAATCCCCCTGTTTTTGTTTTTAAAATTGCTTTTTCGCATAAATAAAAAATTTCAAATAAATCGTTTACTTTATCTTGTGTTGAAGCCGTTACACTTTTTGGATGTTTTCTGTAATTATAAAGATGTTCTTCGCAAAAACTGATTATTTTGCTATTTGCAAGATATTCAAAATAAGGAAGCGCGTCTTCTGCGAGTTTGTGATTTGTGTATTTTATATTTTTTTCTATCCAGAGTTTTTTTCTATACATCCTAAAAGAAAGTGCATTTGTATCAAACAAAATATCATAAGCTTCCTCAATTTTAAAAGGACTTTTCTTAAAACGCGCGCAATAAGGAGAAATTGTAATACATTTATTTTTAGCATTAATTTCTTCAAAAATCCAATTGACATTAAAAAATATAACATCCGATTTTTCTTCAATCATACAACTATACAAAATCTCAAGCGCATTTAATTCTAAATAATCATCACTATCTAAAAAAAGAATAAACTCGCTTTTATTACAATTATTAATTGCAAAATTACGCGCAGCCCCTGCGCCTTCATTCTTTTTATTGATGATTTTAATTCTTTTATCGTTTTTTGCATATTTTTCAATAATTTCTAAGCTGTTATCAGTTGAACCGTCGTTAACAACAACGATTTC
Organism: uncultured bacterium; assembly: GCA_948742005.1. Classification (GTDB taxonomy): domain Bacteria; phylum Cyanobacteriota; class Vampirovibrionia; order Gastranaerophilales; family Gastranaerophilaceae; genus RUG14156. The sequence continues at coordinate 26,557 of CAPYQR010000003.1, read as the reverse complement.
AATTTCTTTTAATGTTTGATTAATGCATGAAGTTAAACATTCATCTAAATATTTAGAAGAATTATAAACAGGAATTATTATTGAAACTTTTATATTGTTTTTATTTTCAATCATTTCATTTCCAGCTCTTTTTTAATATCAAGATAAATATTTTGCGCACAATAATTATTCTCAAACCCTAATTCGTGCAACAATTCCAAACGCTCCTGTTTTTTATAATCATTTTTATTTAAAATTACTTCATTAAAATGTTTTTCAAGCTCTCTTTCGTTAACCGCGTTATAATAAGAAGAAATTATTTTTTCAACAAAGTCATAACAAGGAACACAATCAGGAGATTTTAAACGAATCACAGGCATTTTAGTTAAGAAAAATTCCGTTAAAAACGAGCCGCAATCGGTAATCATTGCAAAAGATTCTGAAAATAATTCCAAATAATCGCCCGATTCATATCTTAAACCGATTTTATCCCATTCTTTATAATATTCCTCAATCTCCTCTTCGCTCCAATATTTATTTGTTAAAAGTGCAGATTTTAAAAGCGGATGAGGTTTAAAAAGCCAGTTTAGTTCAGGATGTTTTTTAGCATATTCAAGAACCACCCTCCCACTCCAAAGAAAAGTCGAATAAGCAATCGTATTGTGATGATTGACCGACCAATGCGGAGCGTAGATTAAATATTTTTTATTTTTTTTGTCGGATTCATTTGTTTTAAAATAAAAATAATCCAGCTGTGGAGTTCCAACCGCCACAAGGTTCTTGCCTTTATTTTTCATCAAGGCACGATATCTTTCACACAAATTTTCATTTAAAACATAATATTTATGAACGTATCTGTGAAATCTTAAATAATAATCCTGCGGCAAGGTTGTATTTGGAAGATAATAAGGAATGTAATATGTCAAAGAATCCCTAGAACACTTCACAGGTCCTTGCGTGGTTTCAATATACCAAGGATGTTGATAAAAAATTATATCAAGATTAAATTTTTCAAAAGGAATAAAAGAATCGCTTCCAAAATCCCAGGCATATTCAACATTCATCCCTTTGTTTTTAAAAAATTGATAAACTTTTTTAACCGTTTCTGGTTTTTGATAATTAAAATTACTTTGAGGCGAAGCATTTTTTGTTGCTAAAATAACAGGCTCAAATTCCTTGCTTTGTACAAATAAATCATACAAACTCTGACATTTCCACTTTGTTTCATCATAAATCAAAAACCCAACTTTTAATTTAGTCTTTTTTACCTTTTTAATTAATTTTTTCCGGACTTTTTTTACATTTTTTTCAATATAATTACAATTTGCAAGCGTTTTTAATTCAAGAAAAAAATCCCGCACAGATTTTCTCATTTTAAAAGGCAAAAAAAGCGCAAGCGTTGAGCCTATTTTGTCATAAGGAATAAACATTATCTGCTCCAGATTTCTTTAATCAAAGTTAGAATCGGCATTTTGACCAAAGGTTTTATTTTTGTTTTAGTCTTATCAAAAACATTACACTCAAAATCTTCAATAATTCCAATATAATTTTGCGCGGCAACAATAACATAATCAGGCTTATATTCAATCATTTTATCCTTAGGAACTACCCTGTATCCTGCTTCTTCCTCTCCTTCTTGCGATAAGGAATATTTTTTATCCGAAATTCCAATAATATTTAATTCCGATAAATCAAAATTTTCGTTAATATATTGAAACAGCGACCCTGTGCCATAGATTATCGATTTTTTATTTTTCAGCTTCTTTTTTAAAGTTTCAAAATATTTTTCAAATTTCATCTCATCCAAATACTGCTTAAAATCCCCTGCCATAAATTCCATCTCCAAAATTTTATATTAAATCACAATCAATTATACATTAATAGCTCAAATTGGCAAAGAACCTTTTGCAACCTTTTGATTTGTGATAAAATTACTGTATGTTTGATAAGAATACACAAGAAACAACAAGAAATTACATAAGTCTTTTCAGCAGCGCAGGAGTTGGATGTTACGGTTTTAAACAAAACGGATTTGATTGTGTTGCTACAAATGAATTAATTGAGAGAAGATTAAATATTCAAAAATATAATAAAAAATGTTCCATGGATTCAGGCTATATTCTTGGAGATATTACTGACATTAATGTTAAAAAACAACTTTTAAAACAAGTTAAAAATTATAAAAAAATAAAAAAAATAAACGATATAGACTGTATAATCGCAACTCCGCCCTGCCAGGGCATGTCTGTTGCAAACCACAAAAAGGCAGATAATGAAATAAATCGTAATTCTTTAGTGGTTGAAGCAATAAATATAATTAATGAAATCAAGCCGAAAATTTTCATATTTGAAAATGTAAAAGCTTTCATGAAAACAAAATGCTTTGATAATAATACGCAAAAACCCATTGCACAAGCAATAGACGATAATTTATCAAACAACTATATTTACACGGATAAAATTCTTAATTTTAAAAACTACGGTTCAAATTCAAGCAGAACAAGAACTCTTGTTATTGGAATTCGCAAAGATTTAAGTGATTACATTCTGCCTTTCGAGTTATTCCCTGATTACAAAAAAGAACAAACCCTAAAAGAAACAATATACCATCTTCCACGGTTAAAAACCATGGGCGAAATCGATGAAAACGACATTTACCATTCTTTTAGAAACTATTCTTTAAATATGCGCGATTGGATTTGTGATACAAAAGAAGGGGAATCTGCTTATGACAACAAAGACAAAACAAAACGCCCGCATCAAATTATAAACGGAAAAATTATAGAAAACGTAAACAAAAACGCAGATAAATACAAAAGACAATTTTGGGATAAAATTGCACCCTGTATTCACACAAGAAATGATATTTTAGCCAGTCAAAATACAGTCCATCCTGAAGATGACAGAGTATTCAGCATCAGAGAATTAATGCTTATGATGTCTGTTCCGAAAAGTTTTAAATGGTGTGAAGAATCGGAAAATTTATTGAATTCTTTATCAACGGAAGAAAAAAAACTGTTTCTTAAAAAAAATGATATTAATATAAGGCAAAGTATCGGCGAAGCAATACCAACGGGAGTTATTTTTTCAATTGCGCAAAAAATCAAAAAACAGCTTAGTTTTAAAAAAATTACAGATAAAGATATTAAAAAAATAATAAAAGATAATTCTTTATCAAAAACAAAAAATTTAATCGATTTTATCAAAAAAAATAAAGAAAATCATTCTCTAAATACTCTTTCAAGAATCGCAGAACTTTCCAACACCCAGCGTTGCGAAAACGCTGCTTTTTATACAAATAAGCAGCTGTTATTTGAAATCTATAAAAAATTGCCCGATATTAAAAAAGAAAATATAAAAATTCTTGAACCGTCTGTCGGAATAGGGAATTTTTTACCTTTAATACTTGAAAAATACAACAACCACAAAACAATCACAATTGATGTATTTGATATTGATTCAGACTCACTTGAGATATTAAAAGCTTTATATCTGCCGATAAATTCTTTAAATAAAATTAATATCAATATAAAAAACGAAAATTTCTTATTATCACAAGCGAAAGATTACGATTTAATAATAGGCAATCCGCCATATAAAAAAATAACCAATAAAAAAGAACTTTCAGAATATCAAAAATTATTCAACGATAAAAATGCAGACAATATTGCCGCGTTTTTTGTGGAAAAATGTTTAAATATAGCAGACAATATTTGTTTAATTTTACCAAAATATTTTTTACACAATGAAGATTTTTGCAGCTGCAGAAAACAGGTAAACAAAAATTGCATTAATAATATTATTGATTTTGGGGAAAAAGGTTTTAAAGGGGTTTTAATAGAAACAATAGCAATATTTATCAATACGCAAAATACCCCCAAATACACCTGTTGCTACTCTTATACACACAACAAGACAAACAAAATATTACAATCAAAACTGACGGATGATAAATTTCCAAATTGGCTGTTATATAGAAACGAAGCTTTTGACAACATTGCATCAAAATTAAAATTTAATATTTTCAATTGCTTCAGGGACAGACAAATTACAACAAAAGCCTTAAAACCGGATGGGGAAATATGGGTAATAAAATCCAGAAACATTGCAAAAGACGGAGAAAAAATTGAACATATTGAAAAATACGATTCATATTTAAAAGACGACAGCTCTTGCGAAAAATTATCCGTTTCAAAATATTACAAAAGGGACGATGTATATTTAAGCCCAAATATGACATATTATCCAAGAGTTATAAAAAAACCAAAAAATACTATCGTTAACGGTTCGGTTGCAATTTTTGAACCAAAAGAAAAAATAAAACTGGCCAAAGAAGATTTGAAATATTTTTCAGGCGAAGAATTTAGAAAATTTTACAGTATTGCAAGAAACCTAAGCACAAGGTCATTGAATCTGGATAAAAATGCCGTATTTTATTTCGGAGTGAAGAAAAAATAAAATGCTGACAAATAATGAAATTATTGAATTTATAAATAAAAACGATTATATCGTAAAGAGCACAAATATTGCCCGCTGGATAGACCAAAAATGTGCACCTGATGTACTTACAATTGTCGCCGATTGCATATATAATTATGCCCTAAAAAATTCCAATAAAAAAGAATTTACAACTTTTGATATATGGCATTTCGAATACACAATTAATAATGTTTCAGAAATTTTTAAAAAGCCTCAAGTTGAATCTAAAAATGCTAAACATGAGTACGATAAATTCTTTCAACAACCAATGGAATTATTGAGCTCGGCAAAAATTTTAAACAAAAGAAAATCAGGCAGAAGCAACATATATTCAATCAAAAATAAAGAAATATTAGAATATATTGCACTGCGGGAAAAAAATTCATTATTTTTTCTTAAAACATATATAGAAAAAACACTAAAAGATAATCAAATTTATTATTTATTTGAAAATTTTTTCAAAAATCAAGATTCAATAAGTTATACAAAATTAAAAAATAATTTTTGCAGTTTTCTGATTGAAAATACAAAAATAAACACAGAAGTTGAATGCAGAAGAATTTTTATAAAAGTATTAAATCCGTTATCATATTTTCAAAATTCCAGAGGAACATCCAAAGGGCATCTTTCTAAAGACAAAATAACTTATGATATGTTAATGTATAACAGAAATAATTTTAGAGATATTTACTCCCAAAAGCCCAAAAATATAGCAAGAAAAGAACATATACAAAATCAAACTTATAAATTTAATACAGCATATTGCAATTATCAATCAAACAAAGCAAAACGTTTTTTACATTTATTTAATGAACAATACAGACAAAACAAAAGCGAACATTATGATGAATTTGATAATGGCGCAGCAACACAGATACATCATATATTTCCACAAAATGAATATCCTCAAATAAGCAGTTATTTAGAAAACCTTATAGCACTAACACCGACACAACACCTCACAATGGCTCATCCGAATAATAAAACAAGTCAAATAAGCAAAACATATCAACATTTATTACTTCTTTCAAAAATAGAAAGAATTAAAGAAAATTTGCTAAATAATGATGTTGAAAAAATCTATGAATTTTCTAAATTTCTATATGT
>CAPYQR010000003.1:0-20982 GCA_948742005.1 uncultured bacterium | reverse complement strand
GTATTAAGCATAGGTTTTAAAAATGAAAATATTTTAAATTTAAAACAATCAGATTTTAATTCTATCATCAACATAATAAATACTCATTATTCAGCACAAAATTAAAAAACCTTAAAATCTATCCCTGACAATAATCGGCTGTCCTTCTAAAACATTCATTTTATCATCCAGCAATGAAACAATAACATTTGCAACATGCTCAGGCTGCATAATCGTTCTCGGGTCTTCCTCGGGCGCTAAAATTTTCCTTAAAGGTGTTGCGCAGCGCCCCGGGGCGATTACAAAAACCCTGATTCCATAACTTTTCAATTCCTCAGCCATCGTTAAAGAAAAATTAACAACCCCTGCTTTAGATGCTGCATAAGCGCTCCAACCGGGGCGGGCGGATAATCCTGCAGTGGATGAAATGTTGATGAATTTTCCTTTTGAATTTGTTTTTTTCATTAATAATGCGCCGTATTTTGTAACGTTAAAAATCCCCGTCATATTAACACTGAAAGTTTCATTCCAGTTTTTTAAAGACATTTCAAACAGACTCTGTGGTTTAACATAACCTGCGCAATTAATAATTGCATCAATTTTTTTGAACTTTTTTTCAATAAAATCAAAAATATTGCGGCAAGAAAACTCACTTGTTACATCAAGATTTTTCAAAATCACATTATCATTAAATCCTGATTCTTTTTTTGAAATCGATTCGATTTTCCTTGAAGCACAGATAACAATATTATCTTTTTGAAGTTCAAGCGCCGTTTTCAGCCCTATACCGGAACTTGCGCCCGTTATTAAAATTACAGGGAGGTTATTCATTATTTCCTCCTTTAAAAATATTATCAACAAGCAATAAATCCAAAGGCGTTGTGATTTTGATGTTTGATTCCATGCCTTTTATAAACCTGACCTTAAAACCGTATTTAAAAGCAAGCATAGAATCTTCCGTTGCGCAAAAGCCCTCTTTTCTTGCTTTTTGGTGAATTTCTTTTAAAATTTCGGTTTTAAACAACTGAGGAAGCTGGATATTGTGCAATTTTTTCCTATCGAGCATTTTTTCCATAAATTCCCCGCCCACACTGACCGTAAAAGGAATTGCAACAGTGGGAACAACAACATCATCAGAATTTGATAAAATCCGCTCAATAAATTCCTTTGAAATCAACGGTCTTGCCGCTTCATGAATCAGGACTCTATCCGTTGTTACCTTTTTAAGCGCCAAATAAACTGATTCCTGCCTTGTTGCACCGCCCTCGATTAAAACCGCTTTTGAAATTTTATAATCCTTGATTATTTTTTCATAATCTTTTTTAGAACCTTTTTGATGCGCAATAATAATTCTATCAAATTCTTCCATCTTCTCAAAAATTTCCAAAGAAAAAACCAAACAAGGTTTCCCGTTAACAGGATAAAATTGCTTAGGATAATTTAACGCTGTCCTGATTCCAACCCCTGCCGATAATAAAATTACATCCATAAAACCCCTGAAAAATATTATTTATAAAATAATTATACAAAATCTGTTTTTTATGGGCAAATTTTTAGTATATTTTAAATCTTAAATTCCACACTTCCCGCAATTAGAGCATCCTGCGCAATATTCTTTTTGCGAACAATAGGTACAGTGTTTTTTGAAAAATTTTTCATCATCAATTAAATCAAACAACTTTGTTTGAGAATTTTGAGCGTATTTCGGGATTTTAAAAACCTGCGGGGTTGAACTTTTATAATTTAAATTTTCCTCATAAGCCATTTTTGATTGGATAAATTTATTTTCAGGGGCGATTTTTTTGTTATTTTTAATATAAATATTTCCCGTTTCAAAAAATTTAAAAGAAATATCAAACTCCCGCGCTTCAATTGATAAATCTTTTACCCAATCATAAAACAAAGGCCTTGCGCCGTCATAATTTTCCCCTCCACACCAAATGTTTTCAATTCCTTTTGATTTTAGAAATTGTTTTAAATAACTCGTTGAAAAATTTGAATCCTGCTCGATATTATTTGTTTTTAAATATAATTCCAGAGCCTTTTTCAAAGAAACCCTTGATATAAAAGGCGCTGTCATAATCCCCTTGTGTTCAAACGGCAATTCAATAAGATAAGGCAAGCGCTCATTCATCCTTTTTTGATTTTCACATGTTATATGAAACCAAATATTTTCAAAATTATCCCAATCATTGGGCAGGCACTCTAAAACCCTTTCAGGTCTTTTTGTAATCAAAATAAAAACAACATCCGAGCGTTTTTTCATAATTTCCCAGGTTTCATCGCGCCAATCATCCGCTTCTTTTAAGAAAAAGTCAGATGTCATACAAACCCTTAAAAATTCCCCTGATTTAATCTTATAATTCCCAAATTTATCCTTATGCAGAGGATAATCAAAATTATTCCTAACCCGATAAATCTCACTTCCCGATTTATCGCGCTTAGAATCGAGAAAATACATATAACAATTTTCACACCCCTCGCTTTTTTTAACACACCCATGCCAGGGATTCCAAATATCACGCATGTTACCTCGTTTTTAATATCATAGTTATATTGTAATTATTAGTTTATATAATTTATAGTATAATTAAACTTATGATAGAGCAAATCAAAAAATTAATATCGGGCGGAGAAAACGAAACGGTAGAATTCAAAAAGGCATACAGAGATTTTCCAAATGATGCTTATGAATCAATTTGTGCATTTTTAAATTCACAAGGAGGAACATTAATTCTTGGCGTGGAAGATAATGGCGAAATTAAAGGAGTTTGTCCTGAGTCGGTTAATCAAATAAAAACAAAATTCATAACCGCAATGAACAATCCGCAAATCATAAATCCAACAATATATTTAACAATCAATGAAATCAAAATAAGCAATAAAATTGTTCTCTATATTCAAGTTCCAAACGCTTCCTGTGTTTACAGCTACAAAAACAAAATTTATTTAAGAAATCAATCTTCTGATATGGATATTACTCACATTCAGGAAGAAGTAACAAGATTATATTTAAGAACCGATAATACATATTCTGAAAACCAAATATTTCCACATCTTCCGATAGAAAATTTAAGACAAGATTTAATAGACAGAGTCAAAAAGCTTGCAAAAATCAACAATGCACAGAATGATTGGAATACATTAGACACAAAAGAATTTTTATTTAAAAACAGACTTTATATAATAAATTATTTAACAGGTCAAGAGGGAATAACCCTTGCAGGAGTATTGTTATTCGGCACAGACGAACAAATAGCTTTGGTTGCTCCGGGCTTTAAATTTGAACTTGTAAAACAAGTTAATGATAAAGAAAGATATGATGACAGAATAACTTTAACAACAAATTTGCTGGATTGCTTTGACATTGCAACAAAATTTATCATCAATAACCTGCCAAGTCCTTTTTATCTGGAAAATATGCAAAGGATAAATTTAAGAAACTTAATTTTTAGAGAAATTATTGCAAACATGCTTGTTCATAAAGAATATACAGGAGCAGAACCAACCAAATTAATTATTACAAGCGATAATATAATAGCCCAAAACAGCAATCGCCCCCACATAAGAGGTATTGTAACTCCCAAAAATTCTGTTAATTTTTCCAAAAACCCTAATATAATAAGAATTTTCAGGGGAATTGGCTATGTTGAAGATTTTGGAACAGGCATACCAAAATTATTCAAATATTGCAAAACATACACAAATTATAATCCCGTAATTGAAGATGAAAATATATTTAAATTTACACTTAAACATGATTTCTTTAAAAATAAAAAAAATAATAACGACACAATATTATTTGACGCATTACCGAGTGATGTAGTAAGTGATGTAGTAAGTGATGTAGTAAGTGATGTAGTAAGTGATGTAGTAGCACTTGAAAATTCAATCATATTATTTTGTTCAAAAGAACGCTCCTTAAAAGAAATCGCCTCAAAACTCGGTTACAGCAACAGATATCACTTCAAAAGAAAAATCTTAAATCCTTTAATAGAAAAGGGTAAAATAAAACCAACTTACCCCCAAAGCCCAAACAGCCCAAAACAGAAATATGTTTCCACTACAAATTAAAAAAAGTTGTAGTATTTATGTTATTATAAATCTTGCAAGCAAAGCTTGCAGGGTAGTAAACCTATTTTTGCACCTGCCAACCGTCACAGACTTGTAATAAACGAAAACGGCGGAAAGGAGGGTGTTGAAATGAATTTCAGTATAACTGAAAGAGTGCTATTAATCATTTTACTGATAATAATAGCACTCGCATTTCTAGTAAAATAGGGAAGTAATGAAAGCTTTTAGGATGTTAGAGCTCCTAAAAGCTTTTCCCTATATTATATATTATATCTGATTTATCGCAAAATTCAAGACATGAATTTTAAGTCATTGTAATTGTCAAGCTAATAATTGAAAATCAATAGTTAAAAATTGAAAAAGTGGTATATAATAGCAATAAAGGGCGTGCAGATTGCACTCTGCACATTAAAAGCCCTAGTTGATTATTTTTAGCACTATAATTATCCAAAAGATAAGCCATAGTGCTTTTTCAGTAATAACCCCAAAAAGCCGAGGTTTTCTTCTTTTTGGTTCATTTTTCTTCTTTTGCGTTCCTGCGTTTGAGTGACAAAAGAAGAAAAATGAACAAAGGCTTTAGCCTTTTAACAAAAACTGCGCGAAAGCGCAATGGATTTAAAATATTTAATGGCTCTTAAAAATTTCTTATTTGATTTATTCTATTCAAATGGGATAAATTTTTCTAATACAAATATTGTATATTTGCAATTTTATAAATTATCTGTCCTATTGCAATCTTTATGTCCTTACATTTCATAATATTATTTAATACCATTAACAAATGGAAAGTTCAAAATGCCTTACATTAGGAAAATTAATCAAAAAAGAACGCAAAAAACAAAATTTCACACAAGAAGATTTAAGTTCTAAAGTCGGCATTGACGAAAAAACTTTAGGAAGAATTGAAAGGAGAGAAAATCCGCCGTCATTTACAAGTTTTTGCAAAATAATAGAAATTTTAAAAGTTGAACCTAATTATTTATTAGATGGCATAATACCTTTTAGCAAACAAGATGAAAACCCGATTGATGTAGAACTTCGCGGCAATATTAAAACACTATCCGATGAAGCAAAAATAAGTTTGAACGAATTTATAAAAAATTCAAGAATTACAAATTAATTCTATAATTTCAATTTTTAAATCCCCAATATCCTCAAAACTGCATTGTATTTTTCATCAATATATTTTATTTCGCGCAGAATAATTATCGCAAGCCCTGTAATATCCGATTGTTTAATATCTTCGCAACCGCCATGCATTTCCAAATCCGCTAAAATCTTTGCCAGACTTTTTAAAACGGATAATTCTACCCCGATTTCATTCATTTTATTGTCAATTTTAGATATTCTCACTCTTTTAACCATTTTTCTACCCCTTTTTAATATTCCTCAAGTTTAATATTAATTTTGCTAAATTTCCACGACAGGATTTGGAAATATAGTCAAATTCTGACACATTTTAAAAAACTCAAACTTAACACCCCGCCCCCATCCTGCTACAATACTAAAAAGGGTAAGCATTCCTATTTGCACGCCTCTACTGCCACAGACTTGTTAAGTAGAAAATGACAGTTAAAGGAGGTGAAAAATGAATTTCAGTATTACTGAAAAAGCGCTATTGCTTATCTTACTGATAATAATAGCGCTTTGCATTTTAACCAAATAGGGAAGTTAAGAAAGACTTAAAAAGGTAACGACTTTTTAAGTCTTTTCCCTATATAATTATTATACCCCATTTAAGCCAAATTTCAACATGCAATAAAACCTGTTAAAATCTTTCCTAATTCAAAAGAGAATGGTTTTAACTCCTGATAAAAATTAATGCGGCTTTTCATCGGGAGAAAGCATATAACATCCTAAACGCCCGTTTTAGCCGTATCGTTTAAATCACATCCCCATTCCTCGGGTCTTATTCCTTTTGCTCTAAAAAGCATTATAAGCTCAGTGTTTGTAAATGCACTTTTTTCATTAATTGGTTTATGGTCATCATCTTTAACTATGACCATATTCTTGTATTCAACATTGCCGCCCTTATTTAAATATAGTTCGTTCCAATGATTTGTGTTTTCCTCATGTAAAAATTCATAGACTGTCATTTTTTTAATATTTTTTTGTTTTTCAAGTGTTTTAAAACAAAAAACCAAAGCGACAGAACAAATTATTGCAAATAAAATTAAAAATATTAAAACATTCTTATTTTTCGTAGACAAATTCTAGCATAAAATTCAAAACATTAAGAATATTTATATGGGGAAAAAGTGGTTTTTGACGCCTGATGAAGATTAAAATTTTACAAGCCAAAATTTTCAAGCTTAACTCCTTTATTTCTATACCAGCCTGATTTATGTAATATCTTTATCTCTTCCTTAACGCCAATGTTTCCACCATCTACTATCTTGTGGTCATTATCTCTAATAATGACCATGTTTTTATACTCTACATTTCCGTCTTTGTTTAAATATAGCTTGCTCCAGCGATTTGTGTTTTTTTCATGCAAAAACTCATTAACCGTCATTTTCTTAAAAATTTTCTGTCTTACAACGGGTTCAAAATAAGTAATTGAAACAATAAAAAGAGTTATTGTAAATAAAATTAAAAATATTAAAACCGTTTTTTTATTCATAATTATTTCAACTCCTGATAAAAATTAATCCAAATAACATCCCAATGTGCCATTGTTTACAATATCAGTCGGATCGCAGCCGCGTTCTTCGGGTCTGTCGCCTTGCGCCCTGAAAAGCAAAATAAGTTCAGTATCAGAATACGCAGTTTTTTCATTAATAGGTTTGTGGTCACTATCTTTAATAATGACCATATTCTTGTATTCAACATTACCATTCTTATTTATATAAACTTCACTCCAACGATTTGTGTTTTCCTCATGTAAAAATTCCTCAACCGTCATTGTTTTAAAAACTTTTTGTCTTATTGCCGGCATAAAACAAAAAATTAAAACAATGGAACAAATTATTGCAAATAAAATTAAAAATATTAAAACATTCTTTTTTTTCATAGATAAATTTTACCACACAATTAAAAGTCTTGAAAAAAATACCAACACCCCCTTGCAAAGTTGATGTTAAAGGTGTAGAATATTAAGAAATATAAATTTTTGATGGAGAAGCGGAAAAAATAGCAAAAAAATATTTTTTCATGTTTTGTATAGAAAATCGAAAGATTTTAAAATTTTAATTATAAAGTTAAACATAAAAACAAGAGAGAATAATCTTAAAATGAGTAACGACATGACAAGAGAGCTGAATAACCCTATAAATTTGTCTAAAAATACTAACTTTTCAGGCAAAACTTGGAATGTCAACACAAACACACATCACGAAAATCAAAATTACCCCGAACAAAACTCAAACCATGATATCGACATGGAAAAATCAATGAATTGCATGTTAGGAAAAGCACAGATTAATTCCCAAAACCCGATTGAGGAAATCTCCCCGCAGGTTCAAAAATCAGTTGAAGAATTTTTATCCGATTCGGATTTTATTGAAGCGCACACAAATTTAACCGATGAACTTGTTAAAAGAGGCTATTGCCTTGAAGAAGCAATAATTCGGGCAGATATGATATTTGAAAGCTTAAAAAAAGGCGAAATTTACCAAATTTAAAAAATTAAGGAAAACAAATGCAAGTGCAGACAAACAATATAACAATTTTAAATCACCCAATAGTCAACCATAATTTAGCAATCATAAGAGATAAAAATACAAACAACGAAAATTTTAAAAATGCACTTAAAAGAATAACTTATTTTTTAGTTTTTGAAGCATCTAAAAACCTTAAAACCATTCAAAAGAAAATTGAAACGCCGCTAGAGGAAACAATTTGTGATGTAATTGATGAAAATTCACAAGTTATCATTGCCCCGATTTTAAGAGCAGGAATGATTTTTTGCGAAGTTGCACAAGAACTTCTGCCTTTCGCCAATGTTCATCATTTAGGCATGTATCGAGACGAACAAACGCTTGAACCTGTTTGGTATTACGACAAAAGGAAAAAAATTCAAAAAAACGATAACACAAAAGTCATAATCCTTGACCCAATGCTCGCAACAGGAAACAGTGCGGTTTGTGCGATTGATAACTTTATTTTCAAAGGAATTTTAGAAAAAAACATAATTTTTATGAGCCTGATTTCATCTCCTGAGGGAATTAAAAAAGTTCAACAAAAATATCCCGATGTTCAAATAATCACCGCAGCACTGGACAGACAACTAAATTCAAAAGGCTATATTCTCCCCGGGCTTGGTGATGCGGGAGATAGGATTTATAATACAGTCGAATAATTAATGTTTAAACACAAAGCGTGCTAAATAAATCCAAAAATTCAGGAAACGAAGTATTTGTACATTCAAAACCTCTGATTTTTGTTTCTTTTTTATTCAAAAGCCCCAGAACAAAATAGCTCATCGCAAGCCTGTGGTCAAGATAAGTTTCAAGATTAACTTCTTTATTCAGCTCACTTTTGCCTATAATTTCAAATCCGTCAAGGTTTTCTTTTATTTTTATGTTCAATTTTTCAAATGTTTCAACAATCGTCTTAATCCTGTCAGATTCTTTATTTCTTAAATCCTGCGCATCGCAAACAACGGATTTTCCCTCAATTTGGCTTGCAAAAACAGCAAGAATCGGAATTTCATCAATAAGACGCGGAATTAAATCTCCTTTAATTTCAAAAGGTTTAAGATTTTTTGTATAATTAACCTGAATATCGCAAACTTCTTCTCCTGAAAGCGTTTTTTTGTTTAATAATTCAAAATTAACCCCTGATTGTTCAAAAACATCTAAAATTCCCGTTCTGGTAGGATTTATCCCGACATTTTTAATCAAAACAGAAGAACCTGGAACAACAGCAGCCGCAACCATAAAAAACGCAGCCGATGAAATATCTCCCGCAACTTCAATGTCTTTTGGCTTAAGATTTGATTTTTTAACGCGCGTAAAAAAACCTTTTTCGCATTTTCCCGTTTTGATATCTGCACCTAAATATTTAAGCATAATTTCAGAATGATTACGCGACAAACAAGGCTCATAAATAACCGTTTCACCCTCAACCCCAAGCCCCGCAAGGATTAAACAACTTTTTATCTGGGCTGATGATATAGGGGAAAAATATTCAATAGCGTTTAATTTCTTGCCTTTAATAATCAAAGGAAGTTTATTTTCATTCGAATCAATTTCAGCTCCCATTTGCCTCAAAGGGTCGATAATTCTTTTCATGGGGCGCTTTGAAAGGCTTTCATCCCCTATTAATTTAACTTTCAAATTACTTCTTGCAAATAATCCCGCCAAAAGCCTTGTTGTTGTGCCTGAATTGCCGCAATCAAGAACTATTTCTTCGCTATTGTCTATTTTTTCAAAAGAAGAGCTATCTAAAAGCAAATCTTTATTTGAAATAAATTCATATTTCACCCCTAATTTTTCTAAAATTTTAAGGGTTGAAATGCAATCTGCACCTTTGGAGAGATTTTTTATTTTGATTTTAGATTTTGTCAAAGCTCCAAATATCAAGCTTCTATGAGAAATTGATTTATCTGCAGGAATTGTTATTTCGCCTTTTAGGCCTTTTTGTTTGATTTTTTCTATTAGTTCTTTCATCAACAATAGTTTTAACCCTGTTTTAACCTTTTGCAAGTTCTTCAACAAAATTTGGAACAGCAAAAACTGCGCTGTGGTATTTGCGATTGTAGATTTTGCAAGTTTGTTGAATTTCTAACGCTCTTTTTTCATCGATTTTTGTATAATCTAAAGGAATTTCAACATCATCGCTGCAAAATCCCCATGACCAGTACCCCCCAGGATAAGTAGGCATAGCAGAACAATATGGCGCAACATTTTTAAAGACTTTTCTTAAAAGTTTATAGGTTTTTTTCATGTTTTCGCTTTGTCCGAAAGGCCCTTCTGTTTGCGGGGTAACAATTCCGCCTTTTTTAAGCGCGCGTTTGACGTTATTATAAAACCCTTCATTAAAAAGCCCCTCGCCCGGGCCAATCGGGTCAGTTGAATCAATTAAAACAATGTCGTAAATATTTTCCTTATCTTTAATAAATTCAATCGCATCTTGAACCAGAACGCTGACTTTTGGATTATTTAATCCATTTGAAACAGTCGGGAGGAATTTTTTGCTTGCTTCAATTACCATTGAATCGATTTCAACCATATCAATATGCTTAACGCTTTTGTATTTTAAAAGTTCACGAACCGTTCCGCCATCCCCGCCGCCGATAACTAAAATATTTTCAGGATTCGGATGAGTCAACATAGGAATATGGGTAATTAATTCATGGTAAAAAAATTCATCACGCTCTGTTACCATCATAAGCCCGTCAAGCGTTAAAACATTCCCAAAAGCGCGTGAATGAAAGACGTCAACTTGTTGAAAATCAGATTTAGCGCTGAATAAATCCTTATCTTTTTCAATTGCAATCCCAAAGCCCTCAGGCGTTATTTCATGGTATAATTCAGACATTTTATCCCCTTTTTTTAAATTTATAATTAAACTTTGTAATAAAACTATCTTTTTATTATACAAAAAAAATAATATTTGATATAATAAGTTTACATGAAAAGCAAAAATAAAATCTTTGACTCTTTTGAGGAATTCCTCTCTCTGCCCCTGTCTATCCTAAAAAAAAGAATTATTCAAATCACAGGTTACAGGTCGGATTTTATTACAAGAAAATCAATTGATGTTGAATTGGATGATAATGTAATCAGAATCAACTGCATCAACTCTCAAAACGCTTACAATCTTTTAAGCAGTGTTATTTACAAGAAAAAAATGATGAAAAAAGCGCAATTGCAGGAATCAAATAAACAAATCGTAGATAATACCCTTGAAATCGTAGGAAAAGAAGAAATAGCAGTTTCCTCCGTGATTTCACAAAACGAAAAACAGCAAAAAGAAGAAAATAAAAAAGCAATAGAAAAAAAAGCTCAAATCGACAGATTATTCAGAAGATATAATAATAATTAAAATGAAAATAAAATCTGCAAAATTTTTAATAAGTTCACCGAATTTCAAACTTTGCCCTGAGTTGAACATAAGCGAATTTGCGCTTTTAGGCAGGTCAAACGTTGGGAAATCGACTTTTATAAATACTTTGTGCAATCAGTCAAAACTCGCCAAAACCTCAAACACCCCAGGCAAAACAAGATTAATTAACCTTTTTGAAATCACAACAGATAAAAAACCTTTTATTTTAGCAGATTTACCGGGTTACGGATATGCAAAAGTATCCAAAAAAGAACAAGAAAGCTGGCAAAAAAATCTTGAGGAATATCTTTTAAAAAGAAAATTAACCTCAACGATTCAATTTATCGATGCCAGACATGATATTCAAAAAAACGATATTTTAATGCAGGAATGGTTGAAATTCAACAATATCCCCTGTTTGAACATTTTAACAAAATGTGATTATATTTCACGCAATGAAATATCTAAAAAATTAAATATAATTGAAAAAAATTTCCAAAATAAAGCATTAGCGTTTTCATCCAAGGATAAAATTTATATTGATAAAGTTTTAGGGGAAATTAATTCCTTAATTTAAATCATAATGTAAAGTTTTGTAACGAAAGTATATACTTTTGAAATACTTATTCAATATTTGTTTTTATTAATATGTAAATAAGTTAAAAGGTATAAAAAATTATGTTACTACAAAGATTAGCTAAAAATACATTGATTGCACTTACAAACAATATAACAAATCAAATCACAGCAAAAGACACAGAACTTGATTTAAAACATAAGGCAAGCTCCGGTGTTTTAGCCAGAATTTCTGCTAAATTTTCCGTTTTAAAAGAAGCAGTGCAAAACAAAATGGACGCAACATCAGATAAACTTTCTGACGAATATAAAAATCTAATGACCGAATTAAAAAATTTAAAAGAAGAAGAATCAAAAGCAAAAGAAAAACAAGAAGAAATAATGTCATATTGCGAAGATAAAATTCAAAGAGAAAAACAAGTTCTTCAAGACAGACTACAAGCAGTTGAAGCTGATAAAGAAGGTTGGGATTCATCAATGAAAGATAATATCAGCAAAACCTGCGCTCCCTTTGCTAATTCGTAATTAAAAACTTAAAATTAACTTATTTACAAAAAATGGCCAATAAAGAACCTGCGACAGAGTTTGTGCAGGTTCTTGTTTATTGTTTGATTTTAGTGTGTAATTATCTGTTTGTATATAAAGGTGCTAATTTCTTTTCCTGCTGCGGAATAACACCCTCTTCTATCGGCATATAAACACGGTAGTCTATATCAGGGAAGCAGTTATCGATTGATTCAATTTCACTTAAAACACTTTCATCAATTGAATTAGAATCAATCATATCCGCGATTTTTTCAAATCTTTCAACATGTTCTCTGAACCTGTCTGTCGCATAATCCTTAGCTTGCCATGTTGTGATTAAGAAAGGCCAATCTGAACTTTGAAGCAATAATTCTTCTCTTGCAAGCTGATTTAATGCGCGGTGCAAAAGTTTATCGGACGGGATATTTTCAAATTTTGAAACAATATCCACAATTCTTTTTTCGCAAGAATGAATAATCGGCCACATCCACTCTGTCAAATGATTTTGCCAAACCCAGAAGTGTCCGCCTTGACCCCAGCTTGATTCAGGGATTTGGATTGCTTCCGTTGGCGGATGAGCGGCTAAATATTCACCCGCTGTCATCATTTCAACCTCAGGAACGTATTTATTAAGTTTTCTTATGACTTGTTTAATAAATTCAATTCCCTCAAACCACCAGTGTCCGTATAATTCCGTATCAAACGAAACCATAACAAGACCTTCTTTTCCGTTGTTTGCGTTTTTGTAATCGTTAAGCAAATGATAAATCAAGTTTGTGTAATGGTCAGAATTGGAATTAACCTGATTCATAGCAAGAACAGGATCGTAGAGCATTTTATCCCCGAGGTCGGTCGTAGATGAAGTTATTCTCCAGTAGTGCATGCCTGAATTACAGTCTTTTCTATGGAATTCACGATAAACACCGTCCCCCGGGTAACCATCTGCTGCCGACCAGACCTGAAATCCTGCTCTATCGTTTCTACCCATCACGGCAACTTGTGCATCAGGCAACCAGTACGCGCTGTATGTGTCGTATCCTGTTGCCTCTCTTTTTGGTAATGGTATATACTCAATATTTCCGTAGATTCCGATATTTCTACGATTTCCGATAGAGTTTCCACCCTCAATCACGTGTGATTCAGTGAAAAAGTATTCTATGTCATTGTTTTGTAAAGTTACTTCAATTGCAGGACGCCATTTTTTCTTTCCGTCTTTGCCGATAAATTCATAACCTTGACGATAAGCACATTCAGGAAGCCAGCAGCCTTTTGCTTTTTTGCCAAAAAGTCGCTTGGTGGTGTCTGAACCGACTTTAAATTGCGCATTTAAATTCGTATCCGTTGCAAGCAAAGGAGAAAAACCATGGGTTGCGCCTGATGTTGTTATTTCAATTGCTCCAAGGTCTTGGAATTTTTTGAATCCTGCGATTAAATCTTTATTGAATTTATTTATAAATAAATCTTTAATTCTGTTGTACCAATCAAAATAATATTTTGCCAAATATTTTAAATGCTGGCTATGCGCTACCTCAGGGTCGGGATATCTTTCCAAATCCTCTGAAACAGCTTTGATTCTTGAATCAAGATAGTCGATAAATCCTTGTTTTAAATGTTCATCATTCAATTGTTCAGCTAAAATCGGAGTAATTCCAACAGTTAATTTCGCTTTAATACCCTCATCGTATAATTCGGATATCATATTTAATAAAGGAACATATGTTTCTTCCATACATTCATACAAACATTCTTCCCCAAAAGGCCACATACCGGCTTTTCTGTAATACGGCAGATGCGAGTGGAGCATAAAAACAAATTGCCCGATTTTTCCCATAATTTTTAAATTGCCTCCGATTTTTTCTATATTTATAGTTATAACATAAAATAACACAAAATATAATCATTTAGAATTAGTACATTTGTATAAATTTACTAAAGTTAATATAGTTAATTAGAATTAGTTAAAACAAGCAAAGAATTTTTTTCACGCACTTTATATAAACACAACAATTTATGAGGGAAAAATGATAACAACAAAAATTAATTTAAACACACAATTTAAAAATTCAACACCGACAAAAAATCAAAATCCGATTCAAAGCTTCCAATTTCTAAAATCCCAAGCTTTAAAATCAGACACAATTAATTTTACTTCTAATAATTTAGAAACGGTAAGTATCAACAAACTCAAAAAAATCTGCAATACTTATGATGAAGAAAATAACAATATTTTCCACAAAGCTTCATTTGAAACCTTAAAATCAATAAGTAAAAGGCTTCCTGCTAAAAAATTGAGTTATTTAATCTGTAAAACAAATCGTTCGGGCGATAATGCTTTTCACACCGCTATGTTTGATAAAGATAAAATAAAATTATTCTGCGAAATTTTAACAAAAGCCCGGATTAAAAAATGCATAGGTGCTGAAAACGGCTTCAATATATCACCCTTGAAAAATTTTCCTGTCGAAAATCTTGAAATTATGCTTGAATGTCTTTCAAAAAAAGATATAGCGGACATTTGTCTTTCTCATAAATACAGAAATAACAACAATATTTTCCACAAAGCAAAAGCTGACAGGATTGAGCTTTTGTGTCAAAATTTAGAACAAAAAGATATTAAAAAACTTTGCCAAATGCAAAATCGTGACGGTGATACTCCTTTTCACACTCTTGATAAAGATTCAATTAAAGTTTTAATGGAATATTTATCTGAAGACGAAATTCAACAAATCTGTACAATCAAAAACAAAAAAGGACAAACACCTCTTGATTGTTAAATAAAATAAAAAAGATTGCCTAAATAAGGCAATCTTTTTCTCATTTTATCTGATTTCAATCAATTCCTTATTTTGCAAATTGCCTTGATTGTTACTTTGATTGTTGGTTGTCGGAGCATATTTTCCAACCTCTTTTTGTAAAATTTCACAAGCCTTTGCAAGCTGCGGGTCTTTATTGTTTTTGACATCTTCCGCGGTTACATCAACAACATAATCAGGCGTTATACCTTTTTTATGAATATCTGTTCCGTTAGGCGTCAAATATTTTTGAATCGTAATATGCATCGCAGAACCATCAGGCAGATTATTTATTTCTTGAACCAAACCTTTTCCGAAAGAATTTTTACCTACAATTGTTGCTCTATGGTTATCTTTCAAAGCACCTGAAAGGATTTCTGATGCGGATGCAGAGCCTCCGTCAATCAAAACAACAACAGGCTGTTTGGTAGAAACTGTCGAAAGTGAATGCTGGGTTTCTTTATAACCGTCTCTATCAACCGTTGAAACAATAACTTTTGAACTCAAAAGCATATCCGCAATATAAATCGCATTGTCTAATAATCCGCCCGGATTTGATCTTAAATCAATAATTAAACCATCTTTATCTTTAAGTTCATTTAATGCTTTTTGAAATTCTGTTGAAGCATTTCTTGAAATAAAAGAGCTTAAACGAATATAGCCCAAATTATCATCAACTTTGCCGATTTTAGGCGCTTTTGTAGAAACGGATTTAAGTTCAATCTTTGCCCTTGTGACAGTATAAGTTTTATTCTCTTCACCTTTACGTTTAATTAAAAGCTTAACCTGTGTACCCTCAGGCCCTCTTATTTGGTCAGCCGCCGCTTCAACTTTAATCCCTTTTGTTGATTTTCCGTCAATTTCAAGGATTTCATCTTCGCTTTTTAAACCTGCACGCTCGCCAGGTGTATCCTCTAAAGGCGCAATAATTAAAAGCTTTCCGTCACGAACCCCGATTTGAACACCAATACCATTCAAAGAACCTCTTATGCTTTCGGTTTCATCTTTATATTCTTTAGGAGTTAAAAATTTGGTATAAACATCACCCAAAGAATCAACCATCGTTCCTATTGCAACATAAGCATCATCTTCATCTTTAATAACAGAGTCATATTTATGGCGCCAACGCTGCCAGTTTTGTTGATTTTGAGTATCATCAACATATTTAGCACTAATCAATCTCCATGCTCTGTCATACAATCCTTGCGGAGTAATTGCCATTGCAGGATTTTGAAAATTTGTAACACAAAACAGTACAAAAATAGCGATAAATATCGAAAATCTTTTAAGCATTTGTTTTAAAGTCATAAATCTTTCCTTTTTATACAAATTATATTATAACAAAACTATTTTTGTTTTCTACATAAAAAATAATAATACTATATAATTCTTTAGGATTACAAATTTAAAAAGGCTTTAAACCTACGTAAAATCAAGAAAAAAGAAAAATTATTTTTTGAAAAATTTATGAAAATATTTCTTAAACAAAAACACTCCGCCGCCCAAAAGCGCAAACAGTGCTATGACTATTGCAAAAGCTTTATTTTTAGAGAATTTTTTACTGTTTTGTTTAACTTGATTTTGCGCTTGTTCTAAAATTTCATTTGCTGCGGTTTTAACCGTTTGCTTTATTATATCCGATTCATTTAAAACCGATGCTTCTTTTAAAGAATCTGTTTCAAATATCTCTTTTGCAGATTCATATCTTGCTCTATATACCTGTTTAAAATCTATTTCCTCAACTACATCTTTTGAAGCAGAAACTTCAGCATTTAATTTATTTTCATCAAGCAAGGAAATGAATTCTTTTGTCTGCATAAAAGGTTCTGATTCTCTTGAGTCCATAAGATAAAAATATTCCAGGGAAAGTTTTTGCTTAATATCATCCGCAGCTTCAGACAAGCAATATTTATCAATAATTTCCCCATCAAGAGCATTAAGCTCTTCAAAAGCTTCAACTCCGCCTACAAAAGCCTTTTCATCTTCTGTTGTGAAACTGTTGAATAAATTTGAAATCTTATCAACATAAGCTCCCAAATCCGCTTTTGCTTTTTTCAAAAAATTTACTTGCTCCTCTCCAACACCCATTTCATCAAGATCAATGGTTCTGCAAATTCTGTGCGATTTCATAATACCTTTTTCTGTTGATTTCACCATAGGATTAGGCGCTCCGCCAAGGAAAAAAGCACCGTATTCAGGGCAGGATTGATTTAAGATATATTTCATGTGTCCGATGTTTTCAAAAGAATTTTTATCTTTATCAATCATAGAATCTATGCCCTTTGATAAAAGCAGGGTGGGACGGCTGTTTTCTTGAAATCTTTTTTGTGTTTTTGATAACACTTTAGCAAGATATTCAATATTTTCATCAGCAATTAACTTAGTTTCAGGACAATAAATCGGCGCATTTAAAACTTCCGTATCAAAACAATAGCTTTCACGCATCATATCACGATAATTAAAAATATCGCTTAATGCTTCTTTCATATC
Organism: uncultured bacterium; assembly: GCA_948742005.1. Classification (GTDB taxonomy): domain Bacteria; phylum Cyanobacteriota; class Vampirovibrionia; order Gastranaerophilales; family Gastranaerophilaceae; genus RUG14156. Next base: position 3,556 of record CAPYQR010000003.1, on the reverse strand, counting down.
CCACTTTGCTTTTGTATAAAAAGGATATAAAAACGCCATTTCATCTGCAAGATTTTTATCCTTGCTTATAAAAAGAGCTCCGCCGTTTTCTGTAGAATAATGCGTATTTTTGCCAAAAATTTCTTTTATTTCATTAAACCTTGAATATCTTTCAAAATCTTCAAAAGCTTCTTTCAAAGGATGCATTTTATCAGTCATCATCCTAAGCTGAAAAGCATCAAAAGTCATTTTATCATCAGAAGATAAATTCGCGTTTTCTTGAATATTGACAATTTTAGAAAAAATTTCTTCTGTTTTTGCTTTGTAGTCTGCTTGTTTTATTTTGTCAATCAAAGCATTTCTTTTTTTCATTAAACGTGATAATTCCGCAGGAAAAATTTCAGCCGTATCAGAATCAAGAGAAGATTTAATATCCCCGCAAAAAGAAAGAGGAGGTTTTTTGTTATTTTCATTTTTTTTATTGTTAATATTGAAACTTGCAGCGTTTAGTAAAATCGGATTAATATTCATCTAGCCCCCCATGAGCATTTTATACTGATTTTGAAACATTAGTATGTCCTGTTCGTCTAGTTCGGGTTTAATTTGAGCACTTTGAATAAAACTTATAATTTCTTTTTGCGAAAGAAAAGATTTGTTGTATTTTTTTACCATTTGTGAAAACAAATCCACAATCTGTCCGTTACTGTATTTGCGCTCAAAATTTTCTTCTACTTTTCTAATTTCTTTTACCATTTCATCATAATCAACATCTGATTTTGCAACATCTTCAAAATAAAATTGGAGCATTGCTTTTAAATTTTTATCGTCAGGAATATCTATTGACATTACAATAGGAAAAGCCTGTTGACCGCCGACACCTATCCCTAATCTTTCAGGATTATTTGTAGCGGCAAAAACAGTAGTATGAAGCCCCCAGGAACAAACCCCGGTAAATGCTGCGAAATCTTGTCTTATGCTTTGGGAGGAATTGTTTGAAACATATCTGTCTAATTCATCAATAAAAATAATTGTCCTCTGACCTGTTTTTTTAAAATGTTCTTCTGCTTCATAACCAAGGTCATACAAATCATGAACAAAAGTTTTATTATTCATTGATTTATATTCAACAAATCTGCAATCAGCCTCTTTTGCAACACTTTTGCTTATATGTGTTTTACCATTATTCCAAGGCCCGAAAAACAACACGCTTCCAACAACATTAGCTTCCTGTCCGTTTTTTTCTTTATAAACTTCATGCACAAAAACATTGTCAAGAACCTCTTTTTCTTTATCATATCCTGCAATTGCCGAAAAATCGCCTCTTGATTTTTTGTCTTTTATTGCCGCCTTTGCAGCACTTGCAGATTGAAGAGATTTTCTGTATTTATAAAAAGTTGCAAGTTCATAAATCAACATTTTTTCTTTAGTATCTTCAAGTTTATTTTCAGCCTCTTTAATGAGTTCGTTTTTAATTTCATCAATATTACTGTGTTTAAGAATGTTTGCTACTTCTTCTTGTCTTTTTTTATTAATTTCATCAGCCGCAATATCTTTTAAATAAGATTTTAAAATACGTGTGGTAAAAGAATTTTCTGCCTCTGAATCAATCTGCGCAAAACGATTTTTTAATTGGGCATTATATTTTTCTTCCACCCGGCGGACTTTTTCTTGAAAAAAATCCTCATTTATACTTTCGGCTTCTTTTACCAATTTATCAATTTCGTATGAAACTGTATCATAAGAAACTTGCCGCGGGTCTTGTTGTTTTTGAAGATTAGTATTAAAAACTTTTATTCCTTTATAATTAATATTTCCAATATTTGCTATTTTCATCTTCTCTCCTCAATCCCCCAAAACCATTCCTGCACGGTTTGAACTCAATACGCCTTTGTCAATATGGGGTATTTTTTCAGGGTTTATATAATATACAACAGTGGTGTGAAATTCTCTATCGGCAGCCTGCAGAAGATATTTCATCTGCGCAATATCTTCACTTGTGTTTTTACGCGTATCGGCAAGGTCATCCAAATGAGGAACAAAAAGAATTGAGCGTTTATTTGTTTTTTCAAATTTTTCTTTAGCATTTAATAATTCTTGCTGAAATTTATCCCTATATTCATCTAAATTAGAATATCTTCCCTCAATAAAACCAATATCGGCATCAGACAATATTTTCCCAAGCCAATTTACACTTTCATAAACCATTTCACGGTCATTTTCAATAAATACAATACAATTCGGCAACAGGGTATTTTTACCTTCTTGCGAGTTCACAAAATCCGCCGCAAAAATTCTTAATTCATATTTATAGCCTAAAAGTTTCTCATAATTCTTTTTCTTTTCTTTAAAAGCATCTACTTTCTGCTGAAAATAACTTTTTTGAGAATCATCAACTTTCGAATACCTGTTTCTGCCAATTCCGATAAAACTTTCAAAAACATCCACAGGCTCGTAATCCAAACTCTTTTGAGATTTATTTTTTTCAAAATATGGAATTGGAACTTGTGCATAAGTATCTTTTAAATATCCGACAGGACCTATTAAATCCAATCTGTTAAGAACAGTGTTTACAAGCTCTCTATTACCTGCCTCCAGCTCAATTCGCAAAAGTCTGAATAATTGAGCATCTTTAGTGTCGTAATATTGAGTTCTTCCCGTACAAACTTCCACATCTTGAAAATTATTATATTTTTCAATAATTTCATCTGCTGCTTTTGATGTTGAAAAATCAACATTATCATATTTTGAATTAATTATTTTTTTATTTGCAGTGAATGATAAATGATTTTGATATATTTTATTTACATTCGGTTTTATCCTTTGTCTGAATTGCGCAGGATATGATGATATCTTTGTATTTATACCTAACAAAATGCCTCCCTGTATGCTTTTTATTACTTAAATAGTATTTTAAAAATAAAATGATAGCAATGTATTTTATATACTTTTTTAATATAATTTTACAAATGTAGTCAAATCCTAAATATTTTGAATTGACAAGCTTTAAAAAAAATTCTAAAATATCATGGGATAGATTAGAATGGTTAAACTTAAAAATATCAGCAAAAATAACTATAACGATATAAAAAATTGTCTTGTGGACTCTTTTTTTGATATTTTCTGCCAAAATTCCCGCGGCAAATCCTTTTCAAACAGCGAATTAACTTCACTGCACAAAAGTGCGATTGCAAACAAATTTTTTGACCTTGTTTCAATAATAATGTCATATATTGCAATCAACAATTACAAACAAGGTGCAAGATATTATCAGACACTTAATTTATTAAACGATTCTAAATATCTCGCCAACTCCTCTTCAAGCGCAATTGCACAAAAAATAAACCTTTTTTGCGCAGGATTGATTGAATATTACGAAAAAAACACAGATATCGCACTTAATTTAATAAACGCAAGCCTTTATATCAAATTAAAAGACGAAAAAAGGCTTGATGAAGCTATTTACACATTCAAACAAAAAATCGAAAACGAAAACACAAAAAAAGCAATTCCCGCAATACCCCCATCTTTTATTCCGATTTTGCCGATATCATGCAGAAGCGAGGCGTTTTTGATTGTT
>CAPYQR010000002.1:13117-30156 GCA_948742005.1 uncultured bacterium | reverse complement strand
AGTTAAATCAACCGTTGATACGGGGATTTTTAAAGTTCTGCAATCTGCTTGTGCTGACCTTTTAAAAAGCAGCGAGGGAGATGAATATATCAAAGAACAAAACAAAAAATTCAAAGAAAAAATCCAAAATTTCGTAAACGGTTTAAATTCACTCGGTTACAAAGTCAAAATGCCCAAAGCAGGATTTTATTTATGGCTTCAAATCCCCGAAAGATTTAAAGATTGCGAAGAATTTGCTCAGCAAATGCTTGAAAAATCAGGAATCGTTGTTGTTCCGGGAACAGGATTCAGCTGCAGCGCTAAAAGAAACGTAAGAATTTCAGTTGTAGCATCAAACAACGACCTTAATGAAGTAATAAGACGTATGAGAGAAGATGGATTCCAATTTAATTAAAATTATTTATAATTAAATATTATGAAAAAAATTAATATTACAAAAAAAATAACAAAAAAAAATCTGCCGATTTTTGCGCTTCTTTTAATGTGTTCTTGCGCGTTTGCCGATGTTACGCCTTATTACATCAATTCTTTAAAAAGATACGGTATTGGCTTTACAAAAATCAAAAGCCCGCTTGTTATGAAAATTGAACCGAAAAAAGACAGCAGAATTCTTGAAACATTGAATTTTGATTTCAACGACAATGCAAGCTGTCAAATCAACAAAACAAAATGCGAATTTGACGATATTTTTGCACAATATTCAAAAGAAAAAAAACTCGCATTCCTCACCACAATTGATTCAACAGAGGGCTGGAATCTTGTTTGTTTTAACCAATTACAAGCGCCTGTGTGCGGATGGGTTGAAGATAGCGAAAACAAACACTATAATTATATTGAATTTTTTAATGAATTCGGAAAAAAATACGGCGTTTTTTTATTCAAAGACGTATATAAAACCGACAAAATTTTATACGCCGCACCCTTAAAAGAAACAAACACGACAGGCTCGATTGAATTGCCTAAATACATTGCCCCCTGGCTTATTCGGGGAAATTGGATGCTTGTTAAAGTATCGGATTTTAACAACAAAGCAAAAACAGGCTGGATTAAATATCGCGGAAATGATAATAAACTAAGAATGTTTGTCAAATTTTAAATTATTACTTTTTGTTAAAAAAATACTGTAGATTTTAATATTTTTGTGTTATATATAAACTTGCACAGATAAATCTCAATTACAAAAATAAAAAGGGGAATCTTTTAATGATTACATTTTTCTACACTTTACAAATAATAAGCGCTCTATTCAGCATTATTTTAGTATTATTACATTCCCCCAAAGGTGATGCTGCTTCGGCTCTGGGTGCTGCAAGCCAGCTGTTTTCTTCTCAAAAATCAACCGAAAAAGGCTTAAACCGCCTAACATACTTCTTTGTTGCTATTTTTGTAATTTCTACTTTTTTACTTGGCTTTATTTTAAAATAATTGTTTAAATTTGAACAAAATTAAAAAATTTACATAACGTTATAAATAATTGTAGTTATTTAATATTTAATGTACGCTTTAAAAGAGTATAAGAATATTAAATTTAAGGTATGAAAATTTTATGTATGATAATGAATTCTTTGTAGTAGATATGGCTTCCTGCTCTTCTACCGGCGAGATTATAAACAGCCTGTCTTTAGCCCTTGAAACTCTTAATCATTCGGGCAAAAAAATAGTGCTTAAATTAAACGACAGCTATTTTAACCAATCGCAAATGCTAAGCATTCAATCTCTAATAACAAGCTACGGCTGTACTTTAGATACAGTTGAAACAATAAACGAACAAACAATCCGCGTTGCGGAAAACATGAATATTTTAGTTCAAAAGCCAATTGAAAAAAGAGTTGAAGAAAAATATTCAAAAGAAAAAGAAGGAACTTTCGAACAATTCACACTAAACAAAACCGCAAGCGATAAAATCGCACTAAAAGAAGTCAACGGCTTGCATTTTGAAGCTGACTTGGACGCAATTCAAGAACAGCAGGAAAAAATCAACATTGCCAAAGATTTAAGAAGTGCGGGAATCAATCCTGTAGGAGATTTTAATGAAATTGAAAATCAAATTGCTTCAAAATATAATGCAAAAGAAGAATTTTCAAAATCTCTTGAACAATATCCGATAAATTCAGCAGCGCTGATTTCAAAACAGGCTCAAGAAATCAAAAACGAATTAAGAGAAGAATTAAAATCCCAGCTTGAAGAAGAAATCCTTGATATGCCCGCACAGGATAATTTTGAAGAAAAATACGCACAAGAGCGCGAAAAAAGCTTTGCAAACGAAAACGTACAAGATTTTACACAAAATCAAATACAAAACGAAACAATAAAAAATGATTTTCAAGAACAAATAAAAACAAAAGAAACTGAAGAAAATCCGCAGGATTTTGAAAATGCAAACAAAAAATCAATCGGCGTTTACAAAAAAGCTTATGATGAAAACGCGATTGAAAAAGATGAATGGGAAGAAGTTGATTTTTATGAAACAACAAATAACAAAAATCAAGTTATTATTACCGATTCAAAACAAACAACTTATGTTAATCAAACGCTTCGTTCGGGTCAAATTCTTGAAGCTGAAGGAAATGTTGTAATAATCGGCGACTGCCACCCCGGAAGCGAAATAAGAGCAGTAGGCGATATTACCGTCTGGGGAATTTTATCGGGAATTGCCCATGCGGGAACAAAAGGCAACAGCGAAGCAAAAATAAGAGCGCTTAAAATGAATGCTGTCCAATTAAGAATTAATGACTGCTACTCACGCAGACCCGACAGCACAAATATCCCCTATATTATCAAATCCTCAATCTTTACCCCGGAAGAAGCAAGGATTGTAGATAATGAAATCATGTTATTTAAGATAAATCAAAATTAAAGGAGCATAAAATGACAGGTTCTGTAATTGTTATTACATCCGGTAAAGGCGGTGTAGGAAAAACCACAACATCCGCCAACATTGGCACTGCTTTAGCCCACATGGGAAATAAAGTTGTATTAATTGATACCGACATAGGTTTGAGAAACCTTGATTTGTTGTTAGGTTTAGAAAACAGGATTGTTTATACAATTGTTGATGTTGTTGAAGAACGCTGCAAGCTAAAACAAGCACTTGTTAAAGACAAGAAAAACCCCGACCTTTGCCTGCTTGCCGCTGCACAAACAAGAGATAAATCCGCACTTGATGCTGACCAATTAAAAAATATTTGCGAACAATTAAAAGAAGAATTTGATTACGTTCTGGTTGATTGCCCCGCGGGAATAGAACAAGGTTTCCAAAACGCAATTGCAGGCGCGAACGAAGCAATCGTTGTAACAACTCCCGAAATGAGTGCTATTCGCGATGCAGACAGAATCATCGGGCTTTTAGAATCCAAAGAAGGGCTTGAAAAATACCGTCTTTTAATTAACCGCGTAAGACCAAAACTAATCAAATCAAACGATATGATGGGGGTTGATGATGTTGTAGATATTCTATCCTGCGATTTAATCGGAGTAATTCCTGAAGATACAAATATCATCACTTCAACAAACAAAGGCGAACCTGTTGTAAACGATGAAAAATCAATAGCAGGAAAAGCCTACCTTAACGTAGCAAGAAGAATAATGGGTGATGAAGTTCCGCTTCTGGATATCGATGTACCAGATACAATAATAGGGAAAATTAAAAAATTCTTCACCAAGAAAGCGCAGGGATAAATAAATGAAAGACATTTTCTCAGATATTTACGACAGAGTTTTGAATTTTTTCAATTCTCAAACAGACGATACAAAGCTTGTAGCCAAAAACCGCTTAAGAACAGTCTTAATGCAAGACAGAGTAGGTTTTTCAGAACGTGCTATGCAGATGTTAAAAGATGATATGATTGATTCTATTTCAAGATTTTTAGAAATAGATATTGATTCTTTCGATTTAAGCATTGATGCATCAGAAAACGCTACGATTTTAAACCTGAGTATCCCTGTTTTACGCCCCAAGACAGATGATGAAATCGATGAAGCATTGGCATTAGTCCAAAATGCCAAAATCGAAAAAACTCAAAAAATCGCAGGCGAACTTGAAGAACTTGTAAAAGAAAAAGCACACGAACTTGCGCAAGCAAAACTTGAAGAAGCAAAAGAAAACACCCACAGCGAAGATTCAAAAGACCAAAAAACAGAAAACAAAACCTCAAGCTCAAAATCTAAAAAATCAAAAAAAGAAAGCTGATTTTTCCAAAACATGCTCATGGCTTGAAATTAAGTTATGTTTTAAATAAAATTGAATAACAAAATACATTTTATACAAAGGAGAAACCAATGCAAGTTATTTTAAAAAAAGACGTGCAAAATATAGGCGAAGTCGGCGATTTAGTCAACGTTAAAGACGGATACGCCAGAAACTACTTAATCCCTAATTCATTAGCTGAAATCGCAACGGCAGGCGCACTTGCTCAAAGAGAAAGAAACATCGCACGCATTAAAGCAAAAGCAGAAAAACTTCACCAAGAAGCATTAGCTGCTAAAGAAGAAATCGAAAAAATCGCAACTGTTTCCCTAAGCGCAAAAGCAGGCGAATCAGGAAAATTATTCGGAACAATTACAACTAAAAAATTAGCCGAAGAATTGCTTGCTAAAACAGGGATGGAAATTGATAAAAAATCAATTATCTTAGACAGCCCAATCAACCACATAGGCAACTTTGTAATGACAATCAAATTATCATCAAAAGTTAAAGCTCAATTAAACGTTGAAGTAACTGCTTCCGAAACAATTAAAGAAGTTTACGAAGAAGAAAACAACGAAGAAAATTAAAAATATCAAAATACAAATTTATCTATCAAAATCTCTGCAAAAGCAGAGATTTTTTATTTTCAATTATTAGATTTGTAAATTTTTATTAAGCATTATTATTGAAATTATCAAAAAAAACGGTTTTTGTACATATATCAAACAATAATCAAAAGGAGAAAAAGATGTCCATAAACGCAGTTAACAGCCTAAATTCTATTACATTTAAAGGAAAAGCTGCAACAAAAAACAACGAACAAACAAAACCCCAAGAAACTAAAAAAGACGGCAAGAAAAAATTAGCCTTAACCCTGGCTGCTCTCGCTGCAACAGGTGCTGCAATTGCCATTGGCGCTGCAATTTTAAAAGGAAAAGACACGAAATTAGTCGATATTGATTTTAATAAAGGACAAGCATTGCTCCCTACAGGCGAAAAATTCAGCGGAACAATTAAAGATAAACTTCCAAACGGCGATAATATAAAGTTAGTTTACCAAGACGGAATTTTGCAGCAAAGCACCAGAAAAGGGGCAGTTAATTTTATTAAAAATTATGAATATACTTCACAATTTGCACAAATACCCGAAAAACTTCTTGAAAAAAACACTATAACAGACAGAGTTATCAATAACACAAATGTTTTTGACAGCAAAGTAAATATAACAGAATCAGACCTCAACGGAAACATAATCAAAACATCTGAATTAAAATTCACAAATAAAAACGGAAAAGTTAAATTATTCAGCTTTGAAGATTCAAACGGAAAATCTTATGTTCATATTGGAGATACCATAAATCAACTCGAAAAAGATGGAGTTGTGCTTAAAAACGATTTACTGGTAAATAAAGACGGAAGCAAATATAACGGTAACATTATTTCATACAGAGACGATACAGGCACATTAATACATGAATGCGAAAAAGGAGAAATAGTCAACATAAAAGTAACTAATCCGGACGAAAAAATTGTAATATAATAAAAATCCAAAATAATAAACGCAAATATAATTTGAAAAATAAATTATGCTTACGTTTATTATTTTAATTCCTCAATTTTATGGTAAAATATAGCCATAAGGGGAATTTATGGAAGATAAAAAGACTTTAATTTTGATTGACGGACACGCACTTGCTTTTCGGATGTTTTTTGCGCTTGAGCGCACAAACATGCAAACAACCGACCATATTCCAACCTGGGCAGTTTACGGATTTTTCAAAGCTGTTTTTGATTTACTTAAAGATAAACAATTAAATATCAAACCCGATTCAATCGCGGTTGCATTTGATGTTTCCAAGGCAACTTTCCGCCTTGAAAAATACGAAAACTATAAAGCAAACAGATTAACCATGCCCGATTCCTTAAGAAGCCAGCTGGGCTTGATTCAAGAAGGCTTAAAAGCTCTTGATATCCCAATTTACACCTATGAAGGATATGAAGGCGATGATGTCATAGGAACAATCGCAGCACAAGCCAAAGCAAAAGGGCACAAAACATATATTCTAACAGGCGATAAAGATGCCTTTCAGCTTGTTGATGATAATAATTTAACAACAATCCTTATCCCCTCCAAAGGCGAAATTGTAAAATATAACAAACAAGAAGTTTATCAAAAAATGGAGGTTTACCCTTGTCAAATCGTTGATTATAAAGCACTTTGCGGAGATACCTCAGACAATATCCCGGGAATCAAAGGAATCGGTCCAAAAAGCGCATCGTCTTTGTTAAATGAATATGAAAATCTTGATAATATTTATTTAAATATTGATAAAATAACCAAAAAATCCTTAAAAGAAAAGCTTATAACAGGAAAACAAGATGCTTATTTATCTCAATTTTTAGCAAAAATTGTTGACAATCTTGATATTAAATTTGATTTCGAGGGTGCTTGTTTAACAATTCCCGATAAAGAACAGGTTAAAAATTTCTTCCAAAAAATGCAGTTCTATAAATTTATCAAAAACATAGACAGCCTTTTATCCCCATTTATTAGCGATAAAAGCTGCATGGGCGATAATATTGTCCAATTTTCCCCAATCGAAGAAGATAACGAGCAAACACAATTAGGACTTTTTGAAACATTCACAAAAGAAAGCAAAAAAATCAACATAATTAATAAAAATGACTCGGAATCATTTTTAAAAAACATTAAATCCAACGATAAAATCGGATTTTTATTAGATTTTATCGATAGCGAATTTTGCTTTATTGCACACAACAACAATGTTTTAAAAACCCCCTGCAATGAAATTATTGAAATAATTGAAAATCCCGAAATTAAAAAAATTGTTTATCAAATTAAATCAATCAATTATAACATCAAAGGCGTTGTTTCAGATGTCGAATTATCAAGCTACATCAAAGATTCCTCCAGAAAACATGATTTAATTACGCAAATTAACGAAAACCTTAAAGTAATCATACCTGAAAATGATTATTATCTTTTATGCTCATATTTATTAGATTTAGATGATTTTTACAATCAAAATTTAGACGAAAAAGAATTAAATTTGCTAAATCAAACAGAGCTTCCCCTCGCAAGCGTATTGAAAAATATTGAAAACACGGGAGTCAAGCTTAATATTGAATATTTAAAAGAATTAGGAGATGAAATTTCTTCAAAAGTCAAAACTCTTGAAGAAAAAATCTTCACACAAAGCAATTGCACCTTTAACATCAATTCTCCAAAACAAGTTGCAGAAATTCTTTTTGATAAACTTCAAATTAAACCCAAAAAAAAGGGGAAATCAGGCAATTATTCAACAAACGCTAAAATATTAGATGAACTTGCACAAGAACATGAAATTGCAAGAGATATCCTTGAACACAGAACCTTAATGAAACTCAAAACAACCTATATTGATGCCCTGCCTAAACTTGTCAAAAAAGACGGAAAAATCCACACGCATTTTAATCAAATCGTAACAACAACAGGAAGACTATCATCATCTGAACCAAATTTACAAAATATTCCAATCAAAACAGAATTTTCAAGCAGAATAAGAAAAGCATTTATCCCGCAAAACCCCGAAAACGTTATTCTAAGCGCAGATTATTCACAGGTTGAATTAAGGCTTTTAGCACATTATTCAAAAGATGAAACCTTAATTAAAACATTCATTGACAATCAGGATATCCACACAATCACCGCTTCAAAAATCTTTAATGTTCCGGCAGGAGAAGTTACAAAAGAACAAAGAAGAAAAGCAAAAACCGTTAATTTTGGAATAATCTACGGACAAACCCGCTACGGTTTATCATCAACTTTAAATATAACACCCGCTGAAGCACAAGATTTAATCAATAGATATTTTGCAACTTATCCCGCTATTTCAAACTATATCAACGAAACCCTTGAAACTGCACAAGAAAAAGGCTTTGTCGAGACACTTTACGGAAGAAAAAGATATTTAGGCGCTCAATTAAATTCAAGAAACGCAAATATAAGAGAGTTTGCTCACCGAGCAGCAATCAACGCACCCTTACAAGGCACAAGCGCCGATATAATCAAAATGGCGATGGTTAATCTTTTTGAAAAATTAAAAAATTATAAATCAAAAATAATTCTTCAAATCCACGACGAACTTGTTTTAGAAGTTCCCGAATATGAACTTGAAGAAATCACAACACTTACAATTAAAGAAATGGAATTAAACCAGCCTTTAAGAGTTCCTCTGGTTGTTGAAACAGGATGGGGTAAAACATGGCAAGAAAAATAAAACTTTTAATTTTATCAATAGCTGTTTTTTTTACATCAGCTTATGCTTCAAATATTGATGATTGTTACAAAATTTACCCGCAAGAACCAGATATTCTTTTTATGAGCGCAATTTCCGCACTCAGTTCTTCAAATAAATTCAATTTAAGCGAAATTCAATCCAAAAACGGATACATTCTTTTTGCACAAGGGCAAAAATTCTACCTTTTAACATTAACAAAAAAATACAAAAACCAAACAGAAATAAAAATACTTCCTCAAAACAGCGACTACACAAACGCAATTGATGTTGCAAAAAGCGTATTTGCTTCAATCGACAATAAATTAAAATATCCAAAAATGGAGCAAGTTAAATAATGAGCCCAAAAACCACCCCAAAATATGCTCAAGTTCTTGTCGATATTAATAAATTAGGCTCAAAAACATTCTCCTACTTGATTCCTGACACCCTCAAAGAAAAAATCAAAATAGGTCAAGCAGTAAGTGTTCCTTTCGGAAGAAGAAAAGAAGATTTAAAAGCCTACATCGTAGGCTTCAGCTCATATTTAGAACAAGGAATCAAAGCAAAAGAAATTAACGAAATTTTAGAGCATAATCCTCTTTTTTCACCTGAATATTTAACACTGTTAGACTGGGTTTCAAATTATTACTTTTGCGACATTCAAACTGTTTTAAATACTGCGCTTCCGCAAAAATTCTTCGAAAAAAACGTTAAAAAATATAGAAAACCAAAAATTAAAAATAAAATCTTTGACAACGAAGAATCCGACAACGGCAAGGTCTCAAAAAATAATGAATTATCAAACGAACAGCTGAAAATTTATAATGAAATCAACAAAATAAACGCAAAAACCTCGCTTTTATACGGAATTACAGGTTCAGGCAAAACAGAAATTTATTTCAAGCTGATTGAAGATACAATTTCAAAAGGGAAAAACGTAATTTTCCTTGCACCCGAAATCGCTCTTGTTTCACAATTAACAATGCGCTCAATTGAACGTTTCGGCGCAGACTCTATTGCAATCTGGCACAGCTCAATTACAGAAGCGGAAAAATATGAAACCTGGACAAAATTAAGAAACAATGAAATCAAAATTTTATTCGGAGCAAGGAGTGCAGTTTTTGCCCCAATTCAAAATTTAGGTCTGATTATAATTGATGAAGAACATGATTCAAGCTACAAACAAACAATGCCCAACCCGCGCTACAACGCGCGCGACGTTGCCAAAAAACTTTGCGAACTTTACGACTGCAGACTTGTCTTAGGTTCTGCCACACCCTCGATTGAAAGTTATTACGAAGCAATAAATACAAATTCTCTTTTTACCCTCAAAAACAGATACAACAACGCAACACTGCCCAAGGTTATAACCGTTGATATGAGAGAAGAACGAGCAGAAAAAAACTTCACACTTTTTTCAAGAACATTAATAAAAAATGTCGAAGAAACAATAAAAAATGGTCATCAAGTAATATTTCTAATTAACCGCAGAGGCTTCAGCTCTTACACACAATGTCTTGAATGCGGTGAAGTTGTTGAATGTTCAAAATGCGCAATCCCTTTAATCTATCATTCACAGACAAATTCATACAAATGTCATTATTGCAATTCAAAATTAAAAGCACCTATAAAATGCCCGAAATGCTCTTCAGAAGCTCTGGAAAATTTCGGAACAGGAAGCCAGAAAGTTGAAATTCAAGCACGCGAAATTTTCAAAGACTACACAATCGCACGGCTTGATTCTGACAGTCTTTCAAAGAAAAATGAACACATCGAAATCTTAAAAAAATTCCAAAACAAAGAAATTGATATCCTAATCGGCACACAGATGATTGCAAAAGGATTAGACAACAAAAACGTTACACTTGTGGGCGTAATTAATGCTGATTTAAGTTTCAATCTGCCTGATTATAGAAGCTCCGAACGCGGCTTTTCAATCCTTACACAAGTTGCAGGACGTTCAGGCAGAGGGGACGACAAGGGAAAAGTTATTTTCCAAACATATAACGAAGAAAATATCTTTTTAAAAGATGCTCAAAAACAAGACTACGAAAGCTTTTACAACAACGAAATGCAATCAAGAGAAATGTTTGAATATCCTCCTTTTTCAAAAATGATTCGGCTTATTTTGTCTTGCAAAAACGAATACCGCGCGGAAAAATCCGCTCTTGAAATTGAACTTCATTTAAGTGAATATCTTAAAAAATTATCACTGGATGAAACAATTCTTGTTTTAGGCCCAAGCCCCTGTGTTATTAATAAAATCAAAGAAGAATACAGGTTTAATATCCTTATTAAAAATAAAATAAGAGATTTAGGACACAAAACAATTTTAAGATTCATAAAATCAATAAAACTGCCTCAAGACATTAAATTAATCGTCGACATTGACCCATCAGACATTTTATAAAATCCAAATTTCAATAAAAAGGCAAAATTTAAAAAATGTTAATCAATGCAAACTCCACCACAAACAGAACAAAAATTCTAATCAATGAATATGTTAATTTATTGAAAAACAATGTTGAAAGCGAAAAAATTCTTGTCATCGTCCAAAATTCAAAAAAGAAAAAAGAATTTATCAACACGCTGAAAGATAAAATGGATTTTGGAAACATTGGAAATCTTAAAATTTACAGCTTTTGGGGTTTGATTTATAATTTTGTCAGCGAAAACTGGGCAATAATAGAAAATTCAATTAAAGATAAAAATAATGTTAAAATAATGCCGAATTTATGCGGCTTGGAAGTCAGCCAATATATTTTTAAAAATTGCACACAAGAAGTTGATTTTACGGGTTATAACTCTAAAACAAGCTTGCTTCATCAGCTTTTGCGCAGATATTCACTAATTAACCTTAACGCACTCACTAAAGAAGAAATCACAATACGCGAAAACATTCTTCAAGAAAGCTATAGCGAAGAAATCAACCTGGCAATTAATAAATACAAACTTAAAACAATCCAAAAACGCGCATTTGATTACATCAGACAAATTAATCTTTTTGAATACCTGTATAAAAATTTAAAAAACGAATTTGAATATGTTTTTTTGGATGATGGAGATGAAATCACACCCGCGCTTGTTGAATATTTAAAATATATAAAAAAAGATATTAAAAAATTCTTCATCGGATACGATTCCCTGGGTTCTTCACGTTTAGGATATTTAGGGGCAATAAATGTTGATTTTGAAGAGTTATTAAACGAAAAAGCGCTTAAAATCAATAACGAAGATAATAATAAAACAAAAAATGCGCAAAAAATCTTTAACTGTATAAATAATAACGAACTTATCAAACTTGAAAACATTGAACAAAGAAGTTTTTTGCGAAGAAACGAAATGATTGAAGATGTCGTTTGCGAAATCAAAAAACTTTTAAACAACGGCACAAGTTATAATGAAATCGCCCTTATTACCCCCGTGTGCGATGAGTTCTTAAAAAGCAGTCTGGAAAAAAGCAATTTAAAATTCAATTTTCTTTCAAAAAACGAAAAATTAAACCAAAACAGACTGATTTGTTATATTTTAGAATTTTTAAAAATAATTAACGATAAAAAAAACAAAGATATTTCACCCTATTCTCTAAAAGGGATTATGATTGAACTTTTAAAATTTAACGGCGAAATCACTCTTCAATTTATTCAAGAATACAAGTTCAAAAGACAAATGGAGGGGATTTGCTTTCTTGATTTATTAAAAGAAAAATCAAACCAAAAAAACAATGAAGATTTTAAAAATCTTTTAGATTTAATTGAAAAAATAAACCAAGAAAAATTATCAACACAGTTTTTTGAAATTATTGATAAATTTATAAAACCAGAAAAAGAAATTGCAAAAGACATTATAAAAATCAACCAGCTTCTAAAACAAATTTATGACTTTGAGGATGTTTTTGAAAAAGTTGATAATGAAGAACTCATAATCCAGCTTGAAAATACAATAATTTCAGAAAATCCCTTATCTGATGATGAAATTGAAGAAGACTCCATCATTGTTTCATCAATTCAAAAAATAATTGATTATTCAATATGCGCAAAATATCATTTTTATCTTGATATTAATAATGACAATTGGCTAAAACAAGATATCGGACCTTTGTATAACGCCTGGGTAATGCAAAAAAGCTGGACAAAAGAAAGTTTTGAACTATCTGATAATATTGAATTAACAAAAGACAGAAGCGCAAGATTACTTTACAAAGCTTATCTTTTAGCAGACAAAATCTATCTTTATTCAAGCTCTTATGATTCATTAGGGTTAGAAAATTTTTCAGGAATAGATAAATTTTATAAATTTGAAACCGATTTTGATATTAACTCAAATAATTCAAAAACCACAGATGAAAAATCCCCAAAAATCATCCCGCGCCCCGACCAACAGGAAGTATTAAATTACAAAGGCGGTCTAATGTCTGTCAGCGCAACGGCAGGCTCAGGCAAAACAACAATCATGCTTTTATTGATTGAAAAAATATTATCAAAAGAAATTTTAAGCAATTCCCCAAAAATCGGCGAAATTGAACCTAAAAATATTTTTGTTTTAACGTTTATGGAGTCTGCCGCAAGAAATTTCAAAGAAAGAATCAAAAAAAGATACCCGAATCTGAAAGAACTTCCAAATATCTCAACGATTCACGGACTTGCGCTTAGAATCATTAAAGAAAACAACAATTATTCAAAACTAAACCTTGATTTTGATTTTGAAATCATTGATGAAATAAAACGAAGCGCAATTTTAAACGAAATCTGTTATTCGCTCGGAATTCAAAGCGAAAAAATCCCGCTTTATGACAGCGCAATTTCAACCTATAAAAACGAACTTGCAAAATACGGAGAATATGATTGTTCTAACAAATTATTTTTAAATGTTTTCAATTTGTACCAAAAAAAACTAAAAGAACAAAATTTAATCGATTATGACGACCTTTTAAGCTTAAGTTTAAAACTTTTAAAAGAAAATAGTGATGTTTTAGAATATTATCAAAATTTAGTCAAAATAATAATTGAAGACGAAGCGCAAGATTCAAGCTTTATCCAGCAAAACCTAATTTCTCTTTTAGGCGGAAAACACAAAAACATAATCCGCTGCGGCGACATCAATCAAGCAATAACTTCAACTTTTACAAACAGCGATGTTAAAGGTTTTAGAGAATTTATGAAAAATTCCAAAAACGTAGAAATGGACAGATGCCAACGCTGCGCAACAGGAGTTTTAGACTGCGCAAATGATGTTGTAAAATGGGCAAATAAAGAAAATTTCAACCCTTTTTCTTCTCTTATTATGAAACCGGTGGAAAATGTTAATATTATTGATAAATTTGCCGTAGAAGAAAACTTATTTGAAACAGAAGAAGAAGAAATTGATTTCACCGCACAAAAAATAAAAGAAATCATTAAAGAAAAAGAAAAAGAAAAAAAGGGAGCTGATTTTGCAATTCTTTTAAGAAGTAATTTTGCAATTGCAAAATGGGAAAAACTTTTAAAGAATTACTCAATCAAAACTTTCAACAACTCAGATGCCTTTATAAACAATCCTGTCTTTAAAACAATACTTTTAATTCTGGAGATGATATCAGACCCGTATGATATTAAAAAAATAAATGAAACAGCTTTATTTTTATTTCAATTAAAAAAATACAACATTGAAGCAATTAACTACGCTCAAAAATTAAACACCTTAAATAAACCTTTATTCTTGGAAAAAGATTACGATAATTCTTTTTATTGGGATATTTCTTATTTTCTTTTTAAAAACTACGGCTCAATTTACGACCTTTGCTGCGAAATCGGATATTTTTATTTTCACAACACTCCAGGGGAAGCAAATATTTCACTTATTTCAGCAATTGCACAAAAAATATTCTTAACACAAAAAACCTTTGAAGCAACCGTTAAAAAACTAAGAGAGATTCAATTTCGCAGCAATTTTTCAAATATAAAATTATATAACGACAACACCAAATCAGACCTTGAAGAAAACACTGTTCAAATTATGACACTTCATAAATCAAAAGGTGACGAATTTGATTATGTTTTTATTCCGGAATTATCACAAGACAACTTGTGTTTTAATATTGATGAATTTAAATTAAAAGAAAACTCAAAATTCAACGAAAAAATAAAGAAAAACCAATCTGATGAATATAATCTCAAAAAAGAAATAATCGAAGAAAATTTCAGGCTCATTTATGTCGGAATCACAAGAGCAAAAAGAAAACTTTATTTATCAACATCAGATAAATACAAGATTTTCAACAAATTAAAAAATTCAAAACATTCAGAAATTTTTGAAGGGTTGGCAGGAGTTAAAAAAGATTAAAATGAAAAAAACAGATACTTTTAGCGCAAATTCTCTAAAAATTCTTGATATAAGCGCAGCCGAATTTGAAAACAAATATATTTACAACCTCTTCTACAGAAAAAAAGACCAAAGAGCAATTCAAGGACAAAAATTCCACAGTTTAATTTGTTTTTATATAAAAAATTTCGATATTTCAAAATTAACGTTTGATTTAAACGAAAAAGAATTAAAAATCTGGCAAAATTTAAAAAGCTATCTTGATTCAAACATTTTACAAGAAAAAAATCAATTTATAAAAACAGAATATCCTTTTTTAATTAAAGAAAATTTAACCGCCGATTCATTCAACAAACCCTATTATTTAACAGGACGTTTTGATGCAATAATGGAAAATTGCAAATCAAACACACAAGAAAGAAAAATCACAATTTACGACTGGAAAACACTTAATATTCCCAAAGAAGCACAAGATGATTTACAAAGCATCGTTTATTTATTTTGCGCAAATAAAATTTTTAAAACACAAAATTTAAAAATCAGATATTTATCAATCGAAAAGCTTGAGTTTGTTGATGTTGAATTTAAAAACAGTGATTTTTACAAAAAAAGACTTGATAAAATCATTTTAAAACACTGGATGATGTAGATATAGAACCTGAAAAATACAAAATACAAAGCCCCGAACATAGCAAAAGAAATAAGCTGAGCGCTATAATGCTTCATTGAAAATAAATAAAATATTCCGCACAAAATCAAAAATAAAAATTCAATCTCAGCAAAAATATAATTAGCGATATTGATTTTAAAAATCCTGAAAACAACAGGCAGAAGCGTTATTGCAAATAATGCAAAAAATAAAAAAAATGTACCTGTTATAAAATATTTTAATTCTTTTTTCATTTAATATTATTATCTTGGAATCTTTCAATATTATCAAGTGATTTTTCAATTAATTTTTTAAACTCTTTTCTATCTTCAGCAGATAAAATAATTTCACACAAAGATTGATATCTTAAAAGCCTTTTGAAAAGATTTTTTTTATCCGTATCATAATTTATCACAACCATCCTGTTATTTTTTGATTCTTTTAAAATTTCTTCACCTTTTAAAAGATAGGTTTTTGCTAATCTTCCCGTTAATTCAAATATTGTTGAATTTCTTGTAACATCATGTTTTATTCTCTTGTTTGCAGGAACAATTTTTTTAATTTTTTCAGCATCAAGCTCAATTCTTTTTTCACAATAACAATTATTAAAAAGAAAAATCAAGCTTTTTCCGCGCAGAAAATATTCCACAGGCTCTAAACAATATTCAATCAAATCATCGGTCGTAACAAAAATCTGCATTTTGTTTTCTTTATATGTTTCAAAAAGCTCCAAAAGTTCTTCATATTTATTACTGCAATCAATTTCATTAAAAAAATCAAGCTTTTCATAAAAATATTCCCAGGATTTTTCATCACCCAAAAACAAGAGTTTTCGCATTATATGCAATAAAATTTTTACCTTATTTTTTGATAAAAGATTTGATGCCAAAGTCAAAATATGCGCCATCATATCAAGATTTAAATGAGAATATTGCGCAATATTTGAAAAAGAAGCAATTTTATATTTTCGCTCCTGTTTTTCAAGATGAAATCCCGCATCAATCAAAAGGCTTATATTTTTAAAGAAAGTCACAGGCTTTATTTCAAGAATTTTGATAATTTCTTCTCTTGTTAAAGATTTATTTAACAAGAGTTTCAAAATTCTTATTGAACTTTTATTTATCGATTGATTTTGTGTCATAATTCGCTTTTAAATTTTCCAGTTTTTCTTTAACCAAATTTTTTATTTTACCCTCGCTTATATAATATAATTCAGGACAAAAATGCAGTAATCTTTGAACCAACTCAAACTCATTAACCACAGGGGTACGGATAGTTGTGTAGTGTTTATCTTGTTTTACAATTGTTTCGTTTTCAACTAATGATGTTTTTTTAAATGCTGAATTTGAAACTATATATTTTACAACACAAGGACGAAAATCAAACTTCACATTTTTTCTTAAAACCTTTTTAACCATATAAATTCGCTCAATAGGAAGTTCAAAAAAATCATACCCGCCTTTTAGCATTCCGTAAAGATACATTCTTTGAGAAATCTCATTCATCACAATTTTATCAACATGAAATTCAATGATTTTATTACCCATAACAGGCAAAATATAATCCAAAAGCAAAACATCCTTTGTTTTGCAATGATTTTCCAAAATTTCAACAAGCGCCCAAT
>CAPYQR010000002.1:11510-13107 GCA_948742005.1 uncultured bacterium | reverse complement strand
TGAAAAATAATCAAAATAAGTTAATTCATCTTTAACATCCTCATCAGGAATTGCTTTTGCAGCAGTATAAAAAAGCTGCATCATAGCACGAATTAATTTATAATCTTTTTGAGAATAAACAAGACCCTTTGCATCATTTAAAACTCTGTATTCCTCTTTTGTAAATTCAGGGTTTGGTTTTGGAGGTTTTATGTAATAATAGACATCTTTTCCTGTTTTTTCTTCTTTAACAGAAATTTTATCACTTTTTAACCGTGAAATATAATTTGTGATTGTATTGTTTTTAATTTCTATATGTAATTTTTTAAATTCTTCAACTAATTCTTTTTTTGTATATTTGTTATTGAGCAAAAATCTCAACAAAATTAAAATTTTTAACGAACTTCGATTTTGCATTTTTAATTTTCACTTTTATAATATTTCACAAAAGACGGAGGCTTAATTACAACACGCGCTTGCATTTCGCCTGTTTTATCAAAAGACGAAACAATAATCATCGAAATCGAATCGTCATACTCAATTGCACAACAGCTTTTGCAGCCTTTTTCAAAAGTAAAAGCAGGCTTTTTAGCATTATAAGGATTTTTAATTGTTTCATTTAATTCCTGTGCAATTTCCCTTGAAGCAGCCGAAGCTTTCGCATTTGGATTATTTGAAAATTCCTCAATAACCTTTGAAGTATAAATTTCAATATTTTCTTTTATTTTCTTAAAAAGCGCCTGTTCTTTTTTTTCTTTCAATAAAGGTAACAAATAAAATCCTGACAAAATTAAAAAAATTAAAAGAATTGATATTGTTAATGTTAATGTTTTTTTATTCATTTATTATTTTCCTTACTTATTTTTCAATTACCAAAAATGATTTAACTTTTCTTTGATACTTGCCGACAGAACCAATTGAAAGATTCTTATAATTAATTGAAGTTGATAATCCGCCGTCAAGCGCTAATGCTTTTTTAACTTTTAATTTTTCTAACATATAATCTCTCATTTCGTTAGCATCAACCTGATAATCTCTTGTAAAAATAACAATATATAAAGTTTTTCCTTTTAAACCAAGAACCGTTCTTTCTCTTCTTTTTAAAATATCAACGCTTTGATGCTTTACAAAATCATCTTCATAGACAACAAACCCCTCGCCGACCAAATCCATTTCAGGATAAAGCATTGGTCCTGCCTGCAGAGCATGTTTAATTTTATAACCTTTTTTAACAGGGTCGTTATGACGCGCTATATCAAATTTTAGTTTATGTCTTTTATTTTCTAAAATTCTAAACTCGCTTCTTGATAAAACCTTGTCTAATCTTCCTGCTTTTTCTAAATTTTTAACCAATTCATCATAATCTTTAACATCTGCTTTTAATTCGTTGTCAATCGTAACGTAAGAAACGCTTTTTGCATTATTTATATCAAAAAACCCACCATTCACAACAAGCTCAAAACAACAATCATTATAGATTTTTTTAGGTGTTGCTAATTTATCAACAATATAGGGTTTTATTTTATTTCCGTATTTTTTTGTATTAATTTTAAAAACATAAACGCCCGAATTATCATCAATCATCTGAATTTTTTCGCTTGCCGAAACAGGAGAGAAA
>CAPYQR010000002.1:6787-11500 GCA_948742005.1 uncultured bacterium | reverse complement strand
GAAAATCATGAGAAAGCAGAAAATGAGAAAGAAAAACAGGAGAGAAAAAAAGCAAAAATAAAACCAAAACGCTTAATATTTTTTTCATTACAAATCCTTCACTTTCTTAATTATAAAAATTGAAATCAAAAACATAACAATCGGCAAAACAGCAGCCACAAAAGGCGGCAAAACGGCTTTTTGCGCAAGCAAATCAAAAAACGGCAAAGTTATATAATAACCAAATATCATCCCGACAGCAATCGTATAACCAATCAGCCTTTGAGAACGCGGAGGTGCAAAACCAAGCAGACATCCAATTATTGCAAATAAAATACAAGTCAGAGGATGAAGATATCTTTGATATAATTTTGCTTTAAAATAGCGAAATTCATCTGAAAAATTAGCCTTTTTAAGCATTTTTGAATATTTTGAAATCTGTTTATTTGTAAAAACCCTTTCTTTGCGGGTCGTATTTAACATAAGGCTGAAAACCTCTTTTGCCTGATTTTTTTCTTCCAAAATAGGATATTCTAAAACACGCTCAACATTCGTATAAATTCCATCCGTATCAATCGTATAAATTAAAGCATCATTCAAAACCCACGCGTTATCTTTAACTTGCGCATGCGGAGCAAAGACTATGCTTTTAAATGTTGTTACATCGCTGTAGTTTTCATTTGAAAAATTTAAAACCGTAATATCAAAAATTTCATCAGGAGAAAAATTTGAAACAATAATATTTTGTTTCGGCGTTTTGTCAGGATTCTCAACAATATAGACAAAATGACTCCCGCCGCCTTTAGACTCTCCGAGTTTCAAACTTGCAAAAGGAACAAGCTTATCATTCACAACATAACAAAATATCGTTAAAAAACACGAAAAACAAACAACAGGAAGCATTATACGATTAAAAGAAATTCCTATCCCTCTAAGGATTGTAAGTTCAGAGTTTTTTGACAATCTGTCAAAAGTAAACAACGACCCCAATAAAATCCCGACAGGTATTGCTTTTGCAAGAACTTTTGGAATTTCGAAAGTCAAAAGTTTAAACGCACTCAAAACGGTTATTTTGTCACTTAAAACTTTTTTAATGATTTTAAACAAAGTTTCAGGTGCAATCCAGACAATTATAAACAGGATTAAACAAACTAAAGTTGCGCCAAAAACCTGCGATAAAACGAATTTATCAAGCAAACTTAATTTAAAATTTTTTATTTTTTCAACAAATTCCACTTCAAAACCCGCTACAATACAAAATCCTTACCCAAATAAAATTCCTTAGCGACAGGGTCAACTGCAACATCAGAACTTTTGCCCGAAATTTTAATCTTGCCGTCAAAAATAACATTTGCTCTATCCGTGATTGATAAAGTTGCTTTAGGATTGTGGTCGGTAATTAAAATTCCGATATTTTTTTCTTTTGCAAGTTTATAAATATTTTCCTTAATTTCACCGATTGCAATCGGGTCAATACCTGTAAACGGTTCATCAAGCAAAATAAAAGAAGGCGTTGCCGCAAGCGCACGAGCAATCTCAACTCTTCTGCGCTCCCCGCCCGAAAGAGCCACTGAAGACGCTGTTCTTAACTTTTTAACACCGAATTCGGTTAATAAATTTTCAAGCAAATCCTTTTTTTCATCCTCATTTAACTTGTCATTCATCTCTAAAACAAGCTTTAAATTATCTTCAACATTCAATTTTCTAAAAATTGAAGTTTCTTGAGGCAAATAGCCAATCCCGAGCTTTGCACGCTCATTCATCGGCAAAAGCGTAATATCCGTAATATTACCGTTATCATCTTCCAACAAAACCTGTCCTTTATTTGCTTTAACAAGCCCGACAACCATATAAAAAGTTGTGGTTTTGCCTGCACCGTTAGGACCTAAAAGCCCCACAACCTCTCCTTTATTGACATCAAACGAAACATCATTCACAACCGAGCGGTCACCGTAAATTTTAACAAGATTTTTTGCAACTATTCTCATAATTTTTCCCTTTATACGATTATAATATATAAAGCTTATAAAAATTCATTTGTTAATTTTTTTAAAGTTAACAAATGAATTCCTAAAGATTTTTTAAAAAAATGCCGTCAAGATGAATATGGAGGCAGCATGGGCAATATTAAAAATCTAACTTCATTTTTCAAAGCAGAAAATTTAGTACAGAGCAACAATGTAAAACAAAACAAATCTGCCAAAAATATCAAAAACGAAATTATAGATTTCGGATGCAACATGTACAATTCATTAAACAAAGCTGTAACAGGCGACATTTCACAAGAATGCATCAATGCAATTCAAGCAGCGTATGAAGAAATCGGCATAAGTGAAGATTTAGACGAAAAAGGCGAAGGACACAACACGGGCGAAATGCTAAAATATGGCGGCAGAGAAGGAGATGCTTGGTGTGCAAGCTTTGTTTCGTGGTTATATGGCGAAGGACAGGATAAAGAAAGCAACGATAATACTTTCGGGTATAAAATTGCTGTTTCCGATATTAAAAAAGCTGCAGGCGAAGAATACTGGGGCGATGTTAAAGATTATTCTCCAAAACCCGGAGATATTATGATACAAAAAGAAAACGGCGCTTCACACACAGGGATTGTTGTTTTCAGCGACAATAATTACATTTACACAATCGAGGGAAATGCAGGCGATGCTGTCCGTGCAAAAAAATATGAAAAAGGCGGCAATGAATATCAAAAAATTTCAGGCTATGTAAAAATGAACGAATGGACAAAACAAGACGACTCGCAAGACGAATCACTTAATCTTTTGAGCATGAATCTTGCTTCTTTTGAAAATGCGGATAAAATCGCAAAAAAGACAATTTAGTAATAAATTTTAATTAAAAAATCCAATCCTTTTAAAAGATAAAATTCCTTATTTTTTTCAATGATTTCATGCGGTTTTTTGTTCTTATTTTTTTCATCAACATCTAAAAATTCATATTTTTTTACTTCAATATATTTTCTATTCACTTGCACATAAGGGCTTGCCCAGGGGTATAGCGCTCTTAGATGCCTGTTTACGTCTGCTTTTTTTCTATCCAGACGAACAACCATTTCTTTTATTGTTATCTGCGGTTCATAACTTGCGTATTTTTCATCTTGCCTAACAGGCTGTATTTGCCCTTTTTCATACAAATCCAAAAATTCTCTCACCATCAAACGCGCAAGTTTTGTTGTTTTTTCTTTTAAGGTAAAACCCGTTTCAAGCTCGTCAATCGTTATAGCCTCTTGAAGAATAATGTCACCTCTGTCAAACTTTTCATTCATAAAATGGATTGTTAATCCCGTAACTTTTTGATTATTGAAAATTGTCCAAAAATACGGGTTTGCACCTCTGTTTTTAGGCAAAAGAGCAGGATGAAAATTAACACAGGGCAAATGCTCCAAGATTCGATTTTTAAATTTTTCTCCCCAAGAACCAACAATTATCAAATCAGGATTCAATTTTTTAATTTCTTTATAGAATTTTTCATCATTAACACTTTTTCCTTTGATATCATAAATTTTTTGCGATTTTATTATTGTTTTTTCAATAGAGGGATTGAAAATATCACGTAAATACAGCTCAAAACCATTATACCGAACCCTGTCATTGCGAAAAACACCCAGCAGCGTATGATGAGAATTCAACACACCCTCAATTAACGAATAAAGCATTTTTCCGTAACCGACTAAAACAACTTTCGCCATAATCTATTTTTCTTCAAAGAAATTATTTGTAATTAAATTAATATATTCAACCATGTGTGAAAAATAATCCAAATCACACTCGCCGTTAATTATAATTTCACATTTATCTTTATTCAAAGCAACATATTTCTTTCCTGCTGTCTGAATGTAATCCCAATGCTTAAGCGCATTATTTTCATCCTGATTTCTTTGAATTGCACGATTTAAAAAGCGTTTTTTGCGCTCTTGTTCGTCTAAATCTATATAAATTTTTACATCAAAAACATCACAAACCTTGTCATAAATTGAAGCCATCCCCTCAACAATTATTATTTTTTGAGATTTTGCAAGCAAAGATTTCGGCTTTGATTTTCCTGTTCCGTTTACTAAATATTCGGGAGTAAAAACATCTTCACCTTTTTGCAAAGTTAAAATATCGCTTCTTAATAAATCAAGGTCAAAATTATCCGGACTGTCAACATCGTATCCCGCGTCACGCAAAAGGTCAAAGTTTCCATATTTCTCAATTAATTTTGAAATATCATTAAAATAATTATCAGCACTTATTATCGTAACAGGAAGATTTAATTGCGAAATACATTTGCTTATTTCCCTGCAAATAGTTGATTTTCCGCTCGCACTTTCACCCGATAAAGCAATTAAAATCCTGTCTTTAGGACGATTAATTAATCTGTCGGTAAAATTATCCAAAAAATCTTCTTTATAACTTACGATTATTTGTTTTGGAGATTTTTTATCATAATTAATTATTTGTTTAAATTTTGTCTGCAAATAAAACGCAAGAAAAGACCTGCCTGAACGCGTTGCGCAATTAGGTTTTTGGATTTTATCTTTTAATTGATTTTCTAATAAATTTTTTACCAAAGAGTCCATAAGTATTTTCTATAAGTGTCGTAAATTTATTTATTTGCGTTTATTTAATTTTAAAGTTTGTTTTTCAAGTTTATCAAGCAAAATTTCAATTGTTTTTTTGATTTCATCAAAAGAGATTTCTTCCAAAATTGTATCTTTTGCGCTGAAAATAAGGC
>CAPYQR010000002.1:5990-6777 GCA_948742005.1 uncultured bacterium | reverse complement strand
AACCTACCCTGGTGGGGCAGTTTTTGTCTTGTTTCAATCTTCCTGCGTATAAAATCATTGTCGGGGTCGAAACAATATTGCGATTTTTATACGTTAAGTTAAAAGCAAAATTAGCATTTAACCTGTTTTCTTTTTTAAGCACGATTTTTAGCTGTTATAGCAACTTCATGGCGACCTTTTGCACGTCTTGCGTTAATAACGCGTCTACCGTTTTTAGTAGCCATTCTTGCTCTAAAACCGCTGACATTTTGTCTTTTTCTTTTTGTACCTTCTAATGTGCGGCGCATTTTTATTCTCCTTGTGTATATTAATTTTTATTAATACTTGACATTGTGCCAATGTCGGTATTTACTATACTATATTAGACAAAACGCCCTGTCAAGCAAAGGCAGATTAAATGTAAATAAGTTTAAAGGAAAGAAAAATGGATAATAAAAATATAAAGCTGGGAGTTATCGGCTGTGGAAAAATGGCAAGTGCTATTTTAGGCGGAGTTTACAATAATCAATTTATAAAATCTCAAAATATTTTTGTTTTTGATATTAATGATAAATCAAGCACAGATTTAGCTTCAAAATATGATTTTAATAAAACCGATTCAATTGAAAACCTTTTAAACAAGGTTGATGTCTTGTTTTTAGCAGTCAAACCTTTTGTTATTAATGAAGTTTTAGAAGAAATTAAAAAAAATTATAAAAATCAACTTATTTTATCAATCCTTGCCGGAGTAAAACTTGAAAAATACAATTCAATTTTAAAAAATGCAAAAATAATAAGAATAATGCCC
>CAPYQR010000002.1:0-5980 GCA_948742005.1 uncultured bacterium | reverse complement strand
ACACACCCGCCCTTGTTAATTGCGGAGCAAGCGCACTTTGCAGAGGCAAAAAGGTTGAAGATGCGGAATTTAATTTTGCTTTTGATTTGATGAAAAACTGTGGAAAAGCAATCAAAACAACAGAAGATAAAATTGATATTATAACTGCTCTATCAGGCTCAGGTCCTGCATTTTATTATAAAATAATTGATTTAATGGCACAAAGCGCACAAAAACTCGGGCTAAACTACGAACAGGCAATTTTATTATCTGCTCAAACTGCCCTTGGAAGCGCAAAAATGGTTTTAGAGAATAATTTTGATATTAATCAGCTTATCAAAAACGTTACAACGCCGGGCGGATGTACGGAAGTTGGAAACAATGTTTTAAATGAATCTGAAATTGATAAAATTATCGACAAGACAATTCAAGACACCATGCAAAAGGCAATCGAACTCGGCTAAAAATTAATATTCTTTTCCGATTCTGCCATAAACTTTTCTTACATATTCCTTACCGTCCATGGTATTAATTCCGCCTTTGTGACCGCGGTTATACATAGCAAGCATTGCTTCTGTCGAATCTGTCTTGCTTGCATCATATCTCAATAAAAGAATCATCATTTCAAGAGCTTTTTCGGGGTCTTTTCTATCTTCAAGAGTATACTCTTCGCCTTGATTATAACAATAATCGCCGTAAGTACCCGCTTCAATCTGCTTGTTGACTTCATCTACAGCGCATTTGTGGAATTGTCCGAATCCAAGAGCCAAATATTCATCTTTTGATTTAGAATAATCTCCAAGCGCATCGCTTTTACAATCAGATTCCTGACAAAGCTGAGCATAGAATGTCAAAGGGTCAATACAATTGTTTCCCCATTGCTCCGAATCGCACAAATATACCAAATTGCTCAAAATTTCAATTTCCGATAATTCATAATTAAAAGATTTTTTCAAATTTTCCAAATGTTCGCTCGAAAATTCATCTTTTTCTAAAATATCGTTAAGCAATTTTTCAGCTTCAAGCGCATAACCATTGTCCTCAGGTGCATTTACAGCCGCCACAGGCTCATCTTCAATATTTACATTAGAATCTTGTTCAGACATTGCATATTTAATAAATTCACAATAATCTTCCTGGCTCATTTGAGACATTTCAGGCTCTAAAATATAATCCAAATCAGTCATTTGCGCACCTTCAGCACTGATTACGGCAGCTTCATTATTGCCCGATATAAAAGCAATTGCCTTAGGTGCAACCGTTGAAATCCCTAAAGATGCTGCAAGAATCATAAGACTTTTCGGAACAAGATGATTACTTTTTTGTTTTTTTCTGCTTTTTAAATCTGTTCTTCTAATAAATTCATCGTCAAATCTTGAATCAATAGTATAAAATTGTGCACAGCGTTTATTTTGAGAGTTGCTGTTTCTTGTTTTTTTAATATTATTTGAATAATATTGGTTAGATGTAAAATTAATTTTTGAAATATTTGCCATTTTTATCTTTTTCTTTCTTCACAAGCAAATTATATAAAACACGGGAATATCAAAAATTGCGCATTTTAAAAATTCAAGCGAATCTTCAAAATACAACAAGCAAAGAAAAACGGCAACAAAAAGGAAAAATTACCTTTACATTTCTTAATATTTTATCAATATTGAATAATTAATTTTAGTAAGCTAGTATTTTATTATGAAATATAACCAATTCAAACTAAAAAGCGAATTTGCACCCTCAGGCGATCAACCGAAAGCAATTGAAAGCCTCACAAAGGGGATTTTAGACGGATTCAGTGCTCAAACACTTCTTGGCGTAACGGGTTCAGGAAAAACATTCACAATTGCAAATGTCATTCAAAACGTTCAAAAACCAACGCTTGTCATCGCGCACAACAAAACACTTGCCGCACAATTATATAATGAATTTAAAGAATTGTTTCCTGATAATGCTGTTGAATATTTTATTTCATATTATGATTATTACCAACCCGAAGCATACATCCCAAGAACCGACACATATATTGAAAAATCCGCAACAATTAACGATGAAATTGACCGTTTGCGCCACAACACCACACGAAGCCTGTATGAGCGCAATGATGTTATTGTCGTTGCATCAGTCAGCTGTATTTACGGCTTAGGACTGCCTGAAAATTATTTCAAAGGGACTGTAACCCTTTGTGTCGGACAAGAAATTTCAAGAAAAGATTTACTGACTTATTTAACAGGTGTCAGATACGAAAGAAACGACGTTGAATTAAAACGCTCAACATATCGCGCAAGAGGCGATGTTGTTGAAATTATGCCAAGTTTTGAAAAAATCATTAATCGAATTTCATTTTTTGGCGATGAAATAGAATCAATAACAAAAATCGACTATGTAACAGGCGAAATCCTTGAAAAACCGTCTGAAATCGTGATTTATCCTGCAGTACATTATCTTTCTTATGACGAAGAAACAGATGAAACGCTTTCTTTAATAAGACAAGAATTAAACGACAGATTAGCAGAATTAAAAAACGAAAATAAAATTGTCGAAGCTCAAAGACTTTCGCAACGCGTTAATTACGATATTGAAATGATTAAAGAAATGGGATATTGTTCAGGAATTGAAAATTATTCAAGAATAATAGAAAGAAGACCCCCCGGAACTCCTCCTGCAACACTTTTAGATTATTTCGGAGATGATTTTTTAGTTGTAATTGATGAATCTCACGTTACACTTCCGCAATTAAAAGGAATGTATTTTGGCGATAAAGCAAGGAAAGAAGTCCTTGTTGACTACGGATTCCGCCTGCCTTGCGCAAAAGATAACCGCCCTTTAACATTTGATGAATTTTATTCAAAAATAGATGAAAAAAACGCGCAAAAAATCTTTATTTCAGCAACTCCAAGCCAAAAAGAAAAAGAAGAATCAACACAAATTGTCGAACAAATAATCCGCCCGACAGGATTATTAGACCCGAATATTGACGTACGTCCGACATTAAACCAGGTTCAGGATTTAATAAAAGAAATCAAATTCACAACCGACAAAAAAGAAAGAGTTCTAATTACCACTCTTACCAAAAAAATGGCGGAAGAATTATCAAATTATCTTCAAAATCAAGGCTTAAAGGTCAGATATCTGCATTCTGAAGTAAAGTCATTAGAACGCGTTGAAATTTTGAGAGATTTAAGATTAGGAGAATTTGATATTTTAGTAGGCGTTAATCTTTTAAGAGAGGGGCTTGATATTCCTGAAGTTTCACTTGTTGCTATAATGGATGCTGATAAAGAAGGGTTTTTAAGATGTGAAACATCATTAATTCAAACAATCGGAAGAAGCGCAAGAAACGCACAAGGCAGAGTCATTATGTATGCAGATAAAATAACTGATTCAATGCACACAGCACTTGATGAAACAAAAAGACGCCGCGAGATTCAAATTGCATACAATAAAGAACACAACATAACCCCGAAAACCATCAAAAAAACTGTCCAAAACAACCTATTATCCCTTGTTCAAAGCTACAGAAGCACAGAAGACATCGTAGCCGAACATCTTGTTGAAATGGATATTCAAGTTAAAGATATTCCAAAATTAATCAAAAAACTTGAAAAAGACATGGCAAATTCTGCCCGCGAACTTGATTTTGAAAGAGCAATCCAGCTAAGAGACGAAATCAAAAAATTAAAGGGAATTATCAAGAAATAATAATTGAATTTTTATTAAAATTTGCACAAAAAATCCAACAGTGATAATATGTTATGGTATGCACAAATGGAGGAAATAATATGACAGACTACGTGAACACAGACCCTTTATTTTATAATTCTGCACTTTTGTTTTCAGACGAAAGTATTGAAAAACTAAAAAACGCAACAGTTGCAATCGCGGGAATAGGAGGCGTTGGTTCGATTGCAGTCGAAATGCTCACACGCGTTGGCATAGGAAATTTGAAACTCGCCGATTTAGATGTTTATTCTGAAGTTAATTTAAACAGACAACTATACGCAACATTAGATACCATAGGAAAAAATAAAGCACTGTGCGCAAAAGAAAGAATTGAGAAAATAAACCCTTCTTGCAAAGTTGAAGTTTTTGAAAACGGAGTAACTGCCAAAAACGCAAGAGAATTTTGCAAAAATGCCGATGTAATAATTACTATTCCGGATAGAGAATCAATCAAAGTTTTACTGCATAAAATAGCAAAAGAAAACAAAATTCCCTGTATTATGGGTTCACGTGCCTCTTTTGAACAACATTCAAGATGGAATGTAAGAGCAAAAGTATGGGATTATAAAAACCCCGAAACAAAAACTTTCGGCTCAACAAACCACCCTGAACTTGAAAAATATTCAATTGATGAATTAACACAAAACATTTTAGATGATTATGATGAAAAAATTAAAATCAAAAAAATGGATTTCTTTAAAAAAACCGTTATGGACAAAGCAGATTTATTCAAAAGCATCTCAAAAAAAGATTTACTTGAAAGAATTGAAAATAACGAAAAATACTTCAACCGCCATGTTTGTTCCGTTATTGCAAACACGGCAGGGACTCTTGCTGCTGCTGCATCAATTAAATATATTTTAGGCAATAAAAACGATTATATTGGAGTTGATTTATGGGAATAAGCAAGCTAAAATAAAAGGGGGAGTATTACAAAAGCCTTTAAAATCTAAAATTATGCAAAAAAATACAAGAGCTGTTTTAATTTCAATTTTAATAAATCTTATTTTGACTGCTTTTACCGTTTTTTCAATGCTTTTTGCATTTGAAAATAATTACTTGCAATATAAGCAAAAACCCATAATCGTTAGTCAAAACAAGCCCGAAGAAGTTAATATTGTTTTTTCGACAGATAAAAGTTATAAAAAATATTTACATGTTGCAATTTTATCGGCAATTTTGAATAAAAAAGAGGATAGTTATTATAATATTTATGTTTTAGGAATTGATTTAACCAAAAAAGAAAATAAGGAGATTGAAAATCTTGTTAAATTTGAAAATTCTTCCCTAAAAGATAAAAGAGTTAAAATCAGCGTTATTCCCTTAAAATCATCAATACTTGATAAAAAATTAAAACGCAAATTTAACCTGCATTATGTTTCAAGGGCTGATTTTTTTAAAATTTTCCTGCCTGAAATATTTAGATATTTCAATAAAATTTTATATCTTGATTGCGATATTTTAGTCTTGGGAGATTTAAAAGATTTATATGATACCGATTTACAAGATAAATACTTAGGTGTTGTAAAAAGATTTGATTCTTCGCCCAAATTAAAACAAGATTTTTATAATTGCGGAGTAATGCTATATAATATTAAAAAATGGCGCGAAGACGATATTTCAAATAAAATTGCCGATTTTAAAAACAAAAACAATAAAAACACAACCTTAACCCAATATCCTTTTAATAAAATAATAAAGAAAAAAGACATAATCCTCTTGTCACCATTATTTAACAACATTGTTTGGGATGAAAAAGATTTTGATATTGAAAAATATAAAAAAAATTATTCACCATTTGCTGATTCAATTAAAGATTATAAAGATTTAAACAAAAAAACAGTAATTGCACACTTTGCAGGAATTAAAAAACCCTGGTATAATCCCGAAATGGAATTTGGAGATAAATGGCAAAATTACGCACGTTTAATCAATCCAAAATGGAAAAAAGAAAGAAGAAACCTTTTGAAATATACTCTTAATTGTTATGCAATTACATCAAAATTTACACAAAATAAAAACATAAACGATTTTTTAAAAAATTTTTACCATGTTTTTAAATATAATTATTAAAAATCGATTGTAAAAACGGAGAATTTAAATGGAAAAATTTAATAAAAAAACAAAAATACTTGCTTCTGCTTTGTTTTTAATATTTTTGTTTTTATTCGGTTTTTTATCATCTTTATTTCAAAAACCAAATTTTCCAACAGCCCCCGATGTTCCATCAAGCTTTGAACTTTCAAAAACAAGCAATATTGTTTTTACAACCGATAAAAAATAT
>CAPYQR010000001.1:12112-32171 GCA_948742005.1 uncultured bacterium | reverse complement strand
TCGTAAGAAAGAGCAAAAGTCTTTGTTTTTAAAGCATTTGAAACAATTAACCCATGAAGCCTTGCAGACAACATAAATTCGTGGTCATTGATTATATTGATTGTTTCATTTATTGTTTTATT
Source organism: uncultured bacterium (assembly GCA_948742005.1). Classification (GTDB taxonomy): domain Bacteria; phylum Cyanobacteriota; class Vampirovibrionia; order Gastranaerophilales; family Gastranaerophilaceae; genus RUG14156. The sequence continues at coordinate 32,049 of CAPYQR010000001.1, read as the reverse complement.
GCAGATTAATTGTGCTTTTAGATTAAATTTTGCCAATTTTTCAATAAATTTTTCGCAAATTTTCTTATCATATTCATCCTGAAAAGAAAAAACACTTATATCGGTTTTTGAATAATTTTTAAAAACGCTTTTTGCTAAATCATCAATAAACTTTTCATTAATATTATTAAACTCTCTTAATTGAATTAATAATCCTTTTTTTTGAAAAGAGGGCTTAATTTCTTCAACCAGTGAATAAACAGGGTCAGATGTTAAATCGGACTTGATTTTATATTTTTCTAACAGTTTTTGACTTTTTAAATCACGAACCGAGATAAATTTAACCCCATTTAAAATCATTTTTGTCAAAAACAACGGAAATTTGCCATTAATTGGTTCAATTCCCTGTGAAAAAATTATTACTTTTTTAAAAAACAATTTAGCCGAAAAAATTACAAAAAGATAATAAAAAAGGCTGAAATTACTGGTTTTGTTTTGTAAAAGGCTTCCGCCTCCGGAAATTAAAATGTCGTTTTTTAAAATTGAGCTAAACACATTAATTAAATTTTTATAATAAAAAGCTTCAACACCATATTCAGCACTAACCTTTAAAGGATTATTGCACAATACGCTTGTTTTATAATTGAGCATTTTTAAATGCTTTGATAAAGCGTAAAATATCGCTTCATCACCAAAATTAGAAAAACCGATATATCCGGAAACAAGAACTCTTTTTTTGAAATTGTTCATTGAATAATTATATACAAAACAAATTTACAGCGCAAATTGTTAAGCTTTCGGGAGCTTTTTTAGCCACTCATAAGGGCTGAAGCGAGCTTTTTGCCATTGTGCTTTATCGGAAATATAATAATTACAATATGCACACATTTTTTTTGGTTTTGAATAAAAATCTAATAACTCGTCAAGTGTTGAAATTTTATGAATATCTAAAACATCATCGTTTGAATAAGGGATTTTATCATTTTCAAATTTTCTGTTAAAAAATTTATCAACACCGTTAACAGTCGAACACACATAAAATTTACCGTTGTCTAAAATAGGCCATAGTTTTGAATAACAAGGAGTGTAGCGTTTTTTGATGTCGTGTTTTGCTGTCTTTTCAAGATTCATTAATTGAAACTCAAATTTTGGATAGCTTATTCTTATTTTAACTTTAAATTTATCAATTTTTTCAGTAATTTTTTCAAAATCAAAAAGCTTTTTACCTGTCCGATAATAACTTATATAAATTCCCACATCTTCTTTATTAGCAGTTAGAAAAACCTCGTCAGGCTGTTTTTCAAGCAAAGTTCCATTTGTCAGAATTTCAATTCTTGTTTTCGGGAAATATTTTCTTGATATTTTCATAATTTCGGATATTTTATCATGCAAAAAAGGTTCGCCGCCAACGATTATTAATTCTTTTAATTTTCCTTTTGTGATTTGCGAAAGTTTTTTAACATCTTTTTCGTAAACCTCAACAGGCATGATGTATTTTGGAGCAATCGAAGAAAAATGGTCACAATGTGCACAATTTAAATTACAATGATAAACAATCGGAATTTCAACCATGTTAAGAAATTTAGCGTTTTTGTCAATCGCATTTTTAATTTCATCATCTTCCTTTGATTTATTATCAAAAGGCTTTTCAACATTTTTTTCATTAAAATATTTAAAAGAAAAATACGTTGAAACTGCTGCGTATGAAGTGAATAAGCCTTTTAAAAAATTTCTCCTTTTCATTATTCCCCGCTTTTTTCAAACCATTCATAAATATTATTTTGTGATAGTTTCCAAGGTTTTGTTTGAAAATATCCGCAATGCGCACACATATTTTTAGGTTTTTGATAAAATTCTATAATTTCATCAATTGAATTAATTTGATATGAATCTAAAATATCACAAGACGAAATCGGAATTTTATTATCTGGAAATTTTTTATTGAAAAATTTTTCAACCCCGTTTATTGTTGCACAGCAATAAAATTTTCCATCATCAAAAATCGGCCATTGTTTACATTTACAGGCACTAAATCTTTTATTTTTGTCATATTTTGGCTTTTTTGATAAACTTGCTTTTCTAAATTCATATTTTGGAAAATTAATATTTAAATTACAATGAAATTCCTTAACTTTTTGAAAAATTTTATCTGTCTTTATAATATTTTTATTTAAAATATAATTTTCAACATTAACTTCAACGTTTTTATCTTTTAAAACCTGCCAAAATTCATCATTCATTTTATCCAGCAATAAGCCGTTTGTTGTTATTGCTATTTTTGAATTTTTAAATTTTGAAGATGATATTTTTATTAAATCGCAGATTTTATTGTGCAGCAAAGGTTCTCCACCCAAAAGCCAGATTGTTTTAACTTTTCCTTGCGTAACTTTATAAAGGCGGTCTAAATCTGTGCTGAATTTTTCAACGCTTACTTGATATTTAGGCGCAATCGGCGCAAAATGGTCACAATAAGCACAATTCAAATTACAATTATAGACAATTGGAATTTGAACAACATTTAAAGCTTTTTCTTTTGTATTGTTTATTATTTTGCTGCTGTTTTTGCTTTGGGTAAAATATTTAAAAGAAAAATAACTGCTCAAGGCAAGATAAGTTCCAAAAAACCCTTTTAAAAAATTTCTTCTGTTTTTTTTACAGTCCATACAAACAACATAATAAGCCACAAATTATAAGTTTGCAAGAAAGTTAATTTTTAAGTTATAAAAATTCAATCACAACAATTTCAGGCACACAATTAAAACGAAGAGGCAGGATACTTGTTCCAAGTCCTTTTGTTGCGATTAATTTTTTATTATTTTCTACAATCAAGCCTTTTGAATATCTGTCGCCATATCTTGAGGGAGTAACAACAGCGCCTGAAAACGGCAATCTGACCTGTCCGCCATGCAAATGACCGGAAAGTGTTAAATTAACATTTTGCGGAATCTCGGGGAATATATCAGGGTTGTGGGTTAATAATATCGTTGGACTTTTTACATCATTAAGTGCTTTATCAACATCGGGAATTTTTGTTGTTAAATCCTCAACTCCTGCAATATATAAGTTTTTATCTTTAATTTTTACAGGAATATTTTCATTTTTCAAAACCTTTATGCCACTTTGTTCAAATCTGCTTGTAATTTCATCCTCATTAATCCAAATATCATGATTTCCCAAAACAGTATAAAAGCCATTTTTTGATTTTATTTTTTTAAGTTCGTTAGCAATTTTATCAATCGGCAAAGTGCTTTTTTCACTATGTCCGTTCACAAAATCCCCAACCGAAAGCACAACATCGGGGTTTTGAAGATTTATTTTATTTACAATTTTATAAAGTCTTTCTTCCTCGTTAGGTTTAAGGTGTAAATCTCCGATTAAAACAAGCTTTATTCCTGATAATGATGAATCTTTAATTGAATAATTAACGACTTGAAGCATTTTGGGCTCAATTAAAAATGAATAGAAAATTAAACCCGCAATTAAAAAAAAGATTGGTGTTGCTTGTAAAATCAGTTTCTTTTTCTTTTTGAATTGCTTCATCAAGCTCTTCATATCCTGCACTTTTAACGTTGATTACTGTCCTGTCTTTTAAAACAACATTAGGATAACTTTCACAATTTATATAATAAAAGGGAATTATAAAAAATTCCCTTTTATGGTCGGGATGACAAGATTCGAACTTGCGACCCCCGCGACCCGAACACGGTGCGCTACCAAGCTGCGCTACATCCCGAAAATAAAAAATCGGAACGACAGGATTTGAACCTGCGACCCCTACCACCCCAAGGTAGTACGCTACCAAGCTGCGCCACGTCCCGAAAAATTATTTAATTGTCAAAATTCATTTTACGAAATTATTATAACATAAAAAAATTATTCAAAAAACAAAATTATTTTTTAATGCATAACAACACAATGCAGTGTTCCATTTCTAAATTCACCACGACATCGGAATTACAAACCCGCAACATAAAAAATGTTGCGGGTTATAGAATTTGTTTGAATATTTTATATTATTAGCCTTTAATTTGATTCATAACTTCAGCAGCAAAGTCGTCTTGTCTTTTTTCTAAGCCTTCACCGAGTACAAATCTGTCAAACCTTACGATTTCACATTTACCCTCAATTAATTGAGCAATTGTTTGATCCGGATTTTTAACAAAAGGTTGTTCAAGCAGACATTTTTCAGCCATGATTTTATTAACTCTGCCTTCAACGATTTTTTCTCTAATGTTTTCAGGTTTTTTAGCTAAATCTTCTTTGCCCATTTCAATTCTTCTTTCTTCTTCAATAACAGAAGATGGGATTTGTTCACGGCTGACAAATTCAGGAGCATTTGATGCGATATGCAGACAAATATCTTTTGTTAAAGTTGAATCACAGGAATTGCATTTTGCTTCCAATAAAACACCGATTTTGCCATTGTGGATATATGTATTAACACAACATCCTGCATCATATTTAACAAATCTTCTGATTGTGATTTTTTCGCCGATTTTAGCAATTTTTTCTTTAACAACTTCTTCAATCGGTTTTTTGCATTCGGGGCAATCCATCTTAAGGAGCTCGTCAACTGAAGAGGGGTTTAATTTTACAACAGCGCAAGCCATCATATCGGCAAAAGCTTTGAAATCTTCATTTTTAGCAACAAAATCTGTTTCGCAGTTGACTTCAACCATTGCGCCTTTTTTGCCGTCGATAAATGAAGCAATTGTACCTTCAGCCGCAATTCTGCCCATTTTTTTATCGGCAGATGCTATACCTTTTTGTCTTAAAAATTCGATAGCTTTTTCCATATCGCCGTTTGTTTCAACCAATGCTTTTTTAGCATCCATCATTCCGGCGCCGGTTTTATCTCTAAGCTCTTTTACCATTGATGCTTTGATTTCCATTATTATTTTTCTCCTAATTCTAATATTATTTACGCTTCAACAGTTTCTGCATTTTCAGCATTTGCATCTTTTGCTTCAATTTTTTCAATTTTACCTGTTGTTTTAGCATTGCTTGCTCTTAATTCTTTGCCCTCTAAAACAGCATCAGCCATTTTTGAAGCAATTAATTTAATTGAACGAAGCGCATCATCGTTTCCCGGGATAATATAGTCAATTCCGTCTGTATCAGCATTTGTATCAGCCAAACAAACAACAGGGATACCGAGTTTATTTGCTTCTTTAATTGCAATTAATTCTTTCTTTTGATCAATTACAACTAAAATATCAGGCATGCCTTTCATTTCTTTGATTCCGCCCAATGTTTTTGATAATTTTGAAACTTGTCTGTTTAATTGCGCAACTTCTTTTTTAGGAAGTTTATTAGCAGCACCCGATTCCAAGAAGCTTTCCAATTCTCTTAATTTATTGACTCTTGTGCGGATTGTTTCAAAATTTGTCATCATTCCGCCCAACCAGCGGCGATTGATGTAATATCCGCCGCAGCGTGTTGCTTCTTGAGCAATAACATCTACTGCTTGTTTTTTTGTTCCGACAAATAAAACATTTCTGCCCATTGAAGCAACTTTTCTTACTGCTTCATAAGCTTTATCCAACAAATCAGATGTTTTTCTAAGATCGATAATATAAATACCATTTTTTGCACCAAAAATATATTGTTTCATTTTTGGATTCCATTTTTGCGTTTGATGTCCAAAATGCACGCCTGCATCTAATAATTCTACTAAAGTAGCTTGTGCCATAGTTTCTTGTCCTTTCAATTTCGGTTTAATCCTGACCTCTATGGTTAAGGCTGGTTTTAAGAACCATTTGGAAATAAATAACCGATTTTTTCTAATATAACAATTAAAGTTTATTATAGACACATTTTAAATGCAAATTTATTTTTATGTTATTGTTAAATAAAGACACAAAAGGAAAATTTAAAATGGGATGTTTGAAAAGTTTTTTGAAAAATTTATTATATAAAATTATTTTTATTCTGCTTTTAGTTGCTTTTTTTGCTTTCGGCGGCTGGACTTTTACCAAAAAAATAATAAATGATTATAAAAATCCATCAAGAAGTGAATTTATAAAAACCGAAAAAAACTATGCTGATTTTTCGCTTGTACCCTCAGATTATCAATTATCAAGAAATTTCAACATTTTCGGCTATAAAAAAATAAGTGCGAAATATCTCCCGACAGGACAAAAAATCATAATTTGCGACCTTAAAAACGAAGAAAAAATAAGCGTTGAAGATTTTAAAAACGGAAAAATTGATAATAAAATTAAAGATATCCTAAACACGCTTAAAGATTCTTTTATAACTTTTGAGGATTTTGAAATTGTCCAAAAAGGTAATTATCATTCAATCGGAAAAGATATTCCTTATATCAAATTTAACGCAAAAGTAAAAAATGTTCCCTTTAAAAATGTTGTCGGGATTCTTGCATGTTATTCAACAACAAATGAAAAAGCACACCATGCTTCAAGCAAGCTTATTTTAACAATTGTTGATAAAAAAGCTTATAATCCAACGATTCCATCAGGTTTTATTCAAGCGCTTAAATTTTAATTAAATTATTTTAAAACTTATCTTAATTTCAAACCGACAATCGCTTTTTCAAGTCCTGCTTTGATTTTGTTGATTTCGTTTTGAATTGTTTCATCTGTTAAAGTTTTATTTTCATCTTGAAGTGTGATTCTGAAAGCCAGAGATTTTTTATCTTCTTCAATTCCTTTACCTGTATAAATATCAAAAACTTTTGATGATTTGAATATATTTTTATCTGCTGTTTTTTTGATTGCTTTATTGATTTCTTCAATGGTTGTATTTTTATCAACCAAAATTGCAATATCACGATTAACCGCACCAAAAACAGGAAGTTTTTTAAATTTTGCAACAGATGGCGCAAGAGAAGAAATTATTTCTTCTAAATTAATTTCAAAAATAAATAAATCCTGATTAAATTTTAATTTATCCGCCAAAATCGGATGCAATTTTCCCAAATAGCCGATTTTATTTTTATTTTTACCCAAAATAGAAATTGAGGCACTTTGAACGGGATGTAAAAATTCATTATTTTTAATGTCATCATCATCAAAAACAGAAAAAACTAATCTTTTTGATAATCCTAATTTTTCAAATAAGGATTCTAAAACGCCTTTTAAAGTGAAAAAATCAGGATTTTGCGCATTAAATAAAGAATTATTTACATTACCAAAAATACAGCCGCTTAATTTCCGCTCTTCTTTCACTCCTGTAGAGTCTTGTGTAATTTGTGCGGTTCTTGCGTATGTTTTTCCGACTTCGTAAAGTCTAAAATTTTTATTACCGTTATCAAAATTATTTTTCACAACTTCCAGCATGCTGGGCATTAATTTTTGTCTTAAAATCGAAAAATCATCGCTGTGTGCATTTAAAACCTTAATCATTTTTTCTTTATCTAAAGGTTGATAAAAGCTTTGAGCTAAATTTTCACCGATTAAAGAGCTTGTAATTATTTCATCAAACCCTTGTGCAAGCATTGTTTCATTAATTTTTTTAATTGTTTTTGTATCAAAAGTTATATCAGCACCTTGGGAAATATTAGGAATAACCGGAGCAACTTTATCAAAACCGTCAATTCTTGAAATTTCTTCAATTAAATCAATTTCACGATAAACATCATTTGTTCTGTAGCTTGGAACTTTGAATTTCGCCGCAAGTTCATTTTTGCCCAAAAGTTCAAAACCAAGATTTTGAAGAATTTGGATTTGTCTGGATTGCTCTAATTCAAGCCCCATAATTCTTTTTATTTCTGAGTTCCTTAAGGTTATGTCGATTTGGGGAGCTTTATCACATCCTGTTTGTGAAATTCCCACAAATTCAGCATCAGCGTATTTTTCTAATAATTCAATAGAGCGATATTGAGCATATCGAATCATTTCAATATCAACTCCTCTTTCATAGCGCGCAGAGGCATCTGAACGATACCCGACACTGCGTGCGGATTTACGGTTTGTGTGCGAAGTGAAATATGCAGCTTCAAGAGCAATGTTTTTAGTATTTTCATCAATTTCAGAATTTAATCCGCCAAAAACCCCACCAATACAGACAGGTTTTTCTTTTGTTGCAATTAAAACGCTTACATCTTTTACAAGCGCACGCTCTTGTTCGTCAATCGTAACAATTGTTTCGTTGTCTTGTGCATAACGAACGCAAAGATAGTTGTTTAATTTATCAAAATCAAAAGCATGTTGAGGAGTGCCTAATTCAAGCATGACATAATTTGTAATATCTACAATATTATTAATCGGACGCATGCCGGCAGCACAAACTCTTCTTTGAATAAAATCAGGCGAGGGTTTTATTTTAAGGTTCTTTAAAACTGCAACGCTATAATATTTGCAAATTTTAAAGGACGATTAAACAATGCGCTCAACTCTCTTGCAATTCCGATAACACTCATTTGATCGCCGCGGTTGGCAGTTGGAGCTGTATGAAAAATAATTTCATCAGACAAGTTCAATAATTCTTCTAAAGACTGGTTTAATTTGATATCATCATTAAATAAACGGTTTAAAATAAGGATTCCGTCTTCTTTCTGCAAGTCCGATAAACCAAGTTCATCTTGAGAACACAACATTCCTTGTGATTCAACTCCGCGGATAACCGCAGGAGTAAGCTCAAACTGTTCTCCTGTTTTTCTGTCCAAAACTTTAGAACCTATTGAAGCATAGGGGATAATTTGACCAACTTCAATATTTTGAGCTCCGCAAACAACAACTTTTTCAGCTTCGCCCAAATTCAAAGTCACAAGATGAAGTTTGTCTGCGTTTGGGTGATTGTCAATTTTGATTATTTTTGCAGTTCTTATATTTGAAAATGAGGGTTTTTTATATTCAATTTCCTCAACCTCTAAGCCCGACATTGTGAGATTATGCGCAATTTCTTCAGGAGTAATTCCTGATAAATCTACAAATTCATTAAGCCATTCATAAGAAACCTGCATTATATTTTTCCTTTACTTTTAATTAAATTCCGATAAATTAATTATATAACAAAAACCGACTGCAGATAAACAATCGGTTTTGAAAATTAAACCTCATTTAAAGCTTGCGCTAGGCGTTTAATCCCTTCTTCGATTGTTTTTGAATCCGCATTTGTATAATTTAAACGAAGCGTGTTAACATCCACGTTTTGATTAACATAAAAAGGGTTGCCCGGAACAAAAGCAACATTTTTTTCAAGTGCTTTTTTGAATAATTCCGCAGAAGATTTTCCCTCTTTTAAAGTTACCCAAGAAAACATGCCGCCTTTCGGACGGGTAAATTTAATATCAGCAGGGAAATATTTTTCCATGGATGAAACCATAGTATCTGCTTGTGCATTATATAATTTTTTAATTTTTTCAATATGTTTATCAAGGTCATTATTTTCAAGATAATCTGAGATTAAATATTGTCCGAAAATATTTGAATGCAAATCAGAAGCTTGTTTTGCGGTTTCAAGTTTTTGAATTATTTCACTGTGCGCTATAACATAACCAAGGCGCATACCGGGAGTTACGATTTTTGAAAAAGACCCAAGATAAATATTTTTATCGGATTCATTCAAGCCGATGTAAGGAATTCGGGGCTCATCATCGTTGAATCTCAATTCTCCATAAGGGTCGTCTTGAATTAAGAGCATGTTTTTATCTTTTATAAGCTCAAAAACATCTTTGCGGTTTTGAGCACTGTATGTTAGACCTGTCGGGTTTTGAAAATTCGGGATTAAATAGGCAAGTTTCGGATTATATTTATCTAAATTTTGTTTTAAATCTTCAATGTCAAGTCCGTCATCATTCAATTTTGTTGCAATAAAATCTGCTTCAAATAAACAAAATGCCTGTAAAAGCCCAAGATACGAAGGTTTTTCAACCAAAACTCTATCGCCCTCATTAACAAATGCTTTGCCGATTAAATCAAGCGCCTGTTGCGAACCTGTGGTTATTATGACATTTGATAAATTTATATCCATTTTCCAGATTTTTTTATAACGTTCAACGATAAATTCCCGTAAAGACTCCAACCCCATTGTTGTTGAATATTGATAAATTTTTGCGCCAAATTTATCAGCTATTCTATTCATTGAAATTTTCAATTCTTCTTGCGGAAACGAAATAGGATTAGGCAATCCGCCAGCAAAAGAAATTATTTCGGGCTTTTGTGTAACTTTTAAAATTTCTCTGATGAATGACGAGGGTGTGTTTTTAATTCTTTTTGAAAAATATTGTTCAAACATAATTTTCTAATCCTTTTTCATATAACTTCCATAATATATACTATATCAAAATTTTTTAAAAGAAAAACATTGATTCAAAAATTTAAAGTGCTAATATCAAAAGGTTGGTAGAAAAACGAAAGCTTTAGTGATGTTTAGCGAAGAAACTCATAAATTAAAATGGATTATTTTTACAGTAAGTGCAATCGGCGGCTTTTTGGCGATGATGGATTCAAATACGATGAATGTCGCATTATTTGAAATTGCACAAAATTTCAATATAACAATAACGAGTGCTCAATGGGCGGTTAGCGCGTACATTTTAATTTTATCAACATTTTTGACACTTTTTGGAAAATTAAATGATTTAATTTCAAGAAGAAATTTATACGCTTCGGGATATCTTGTTTTTGCACTAGGCGCTTTGTTTAACATTGCTTCGTTTAATTTGGTTTCCCTAATTATTGCACGTATTATTCAGGCACTTGGCGCAAGCATTTTATTATCAAATAATTATGCAATTATTTCATCAATTTTCAAAGGAAACGAACGTGCGAAAGCTTTAGGGTTTTCAACAGCCTTAATGGCGCTTGCGGGAATGTCAGGACCGATGATTGGCGGATTTTTAATGCATTATGTCACCTGGCGCGCCATATTTATCCCGAGTATCATCATCGGACTTTTTGGAGCATACTATTCCTTAAAATTTATTCCTGAAATTGTTCATAAAGGAGAATTTAAATTTGACTATCAAGGAATGATTTACCAGCTTATTGCAACGCTTTCAATGCTTCTGGTTATTGCCAAAGGGCATTTTTGGGGCTGGGGGTCAAAAAGGATTATTTGTTTAGCGATATTATTTATTTTATTTTCTGTTGTTTTTTATTTCAGAGAAAAAAGGATTGATTATCCTGTTATCAATTTTGAATTATTTAAATCTAAGGTGTTTTTGTATGGAAATTTTGCACTTCTAGTTGCTTATTTTGCTTTGTTTACAAACGCCTTATTGTTTCCCTTTTATACACAGGATATCTTAGGGGAAAGTCCTTTAATGACGGCGGTTTTAATTTTGCCTTTTTCGATTATGTTTATGATTATGGCATTATTAAACGGTAAAATGACCAAAAAACTCCACAGCTCAATACTTATGACAACAGGAACAATTTTGATAATTTTAGGATACATCTTGTTTTTAACAACTACGGAAAAACTGACTTTTTACAACATTATTATCGCACAAGGCTTAATCGGAGCGGGTTCAGGATGTTATCAGCCGAGCGTTAACGCTTTAATTGTTTCGGTTGCACCACCTGGTAAAATGGGGATAGCATCGGGAATTTTGGCAATGTTTAGAAATGTCGGAATGCTGCTTGGAATAGCAATCTCTGTCAGCATTTTTGATTATGTTAAACAATTGAATTTATCAAAAGGATTTGACAACACAACAGCATTTTTAAACGGCTATCATTGCGCAATTTTATGGGCGGTAATTTTTGGAATTATCTGCGCTGTTTTATCATATATGTCGCATAAAGCGTATAAACATGAAAAAGTTAAGCATTAAATATATTTTTCAGCACGCTTTAATGCTTTGTCTGCTGCGGTCATTTTTTCGTTATAGCGAGCAGATTGTTCTTCGCTTAAAGTTGAGCTGTTTGCAACAAATTGGCTTGATGGAATATAAGTTGCAGTATCAACATTTTTATTTGGCGCAGCAGGCGCAGGTGTTTGGGCAGCTTGGGCATTTCCTTGCGGGATTTGCTGTTGTGCGGGATTGGTATTTAAATTATTTTGTTTGCGTTGATTAATTCTGTTGGCAAGCGAAGGGCTTAAGGTCATTGCGGGTTTTTGACTGCTTGTTTGAGAAATTTTTGTAATATCTTTTCCGTCCAAATAATCAATTAACAATTTCGGATTAGCATCCAATATTTTTAACAATTCGGGATTATTTTGTAATTTTTGAAATGCTTGTGGATTTTTTTGAATTTTTTCTAAAAGTTCACCCCGTGTAACTCCCAGTTCAGGAATTAGTGTATTTTTTTGTTCTTCAAATGCTTTTTGTTGTGCAGCTGCCTGCGGATCATAAGGATTGAATATTTTTTTTGTAGTTTTATCAATAACTTTTGCAACTTTTGGAAAAATTACATTCTGCCATAAGAAAAATCTTAAACCGCCGCCGATAATGCCTTTAAGTTTTCCACCGGGTCCATTATTAGCACCCAGACCAAGACCGAAAATCCTGCCGGGGATTCTTAAAAGTTTTGAGCCGAAGCCTGTTCCTTGAAGATTTTTCAACGTAGCGGCATTATAAATTATTGAATATGTCACAGGGTTTTGAAGCGCCCAGCCTGCATTTTGATTTACAAAATTTTCAAGAATGGTTGAAACTTTTTTGTCATCAGGCGCTTCTTGAATTGTATCAAATAAGCCCACAAGGTTTAGAGCAAGAAATACACCTAAGCCTGATTTATCATTAACGAAGTTTGAAACACCTTCGGTAAACAAAATCGGAAGCTTTTGGACAACTTTACCCGGAAGCGTTTTTGCACCTGTTCCATTCATTGCATCAAATTTAATCAATGAATCAAACAGATTTCCTCTGCAAAATTCCCAATCTTTATTACCCGGAATCATGCGTCCCGCATCTTCAATCACAGTAGCAGGCCACCAGTTGCTAATTCCCTGAGTGAATTTGCCTCCTAATATGCCTATTACTTTTCCTCCCGTTTGCAAGGGATGATGAACGGCATTTATAATTGCAGCAGGTAAATTTTTAAAACCGTTTACGGCACTTGTTGAAAAATTTGTAAACCTTTGAGATAAAGTTTGTACAGGTTTTCCCATTCTGATACCGATAAATTGAGAAACATCAGGCCCGCCAAAATTTACAAGTTTATTATTTTTTGCAAGGGTAAGAATTTCTGCTTTTGTTTTGTTTTGAAGCTGGGGACAGGTATTTTGCAAATTATCAACAACAGCATTAATAAATTCGGCATAAAATTTTTGTTCCTGATTTGATTTCATTCCTTTTGCAAGACCATCAAAATATTTTTTCGCATTAGAATCGCCGACCAATTTTTTTATTGCATCAAATTTAGCGGCATCTTCGCTTTGAATAGAGTTCAATTTTGCCGCAGCTTGACGTATCGCTTCTTTGTAATCATCAATTTCTTTTGCTTCGGTTAAAGTTGCTAATTTAGCTTGAGCTTTATTCATAATCTCAGAAATATCAGGCAAAGCGCCATCGGTTTTAATCCCTAAACTTGAACAAATCGATGAAACGTCTGCTTTTCTTGTACCAAAAACAGAACGCTCCATTATATCGTTTAATGTCATGATAAAAATCCCGACAGGACCGCGTTCGTAACCTCTGAAGCAGTTAGCCTGCATTGAGAGTTTTCTGTTTTGCATGGTATCTTTTATATCGGCAAATACAGGGATTTTTGTTAATTGATTAGTAATTCCTTTTTTAGTGTTGGATAAGAAATCTGAAATATTTCCATATATTTTTCCTAACACATTTGATTTATTTAATAAAACACCATCAATCGCTTCGCCCAATTTTGCGCTCGGAGCAGCAAGCTTGTTTCCTGCAAATGCCATACCGATAACCGTTGCAATTGCAAGCGTAATCGATGTAAATTTTTTGGGATTTTTAACGCCTATTCCTCTTAAGAAACGAAATGCAAAATTCTCCTGCAGGTTTTCTTTTGCTTTATTTGCAAGTTGAACAGCGTCACCTTTTATCTGTTCTTTATCAAGCGCGGTATAATTTTCCTGATTTTCGTCCAATCTTTTACGAAGTTCGGGATTAATGTTTTGTGTGTTTGTGTTTAAATTTTGATAATTAATATTATTCATCATGATAATAAAACTTTTAACTCCTATATAAATTAAAAGTAATATTTTTAAAAAAATATGCTATTTTTTTCAACTTTGTAAAGAAATATTAAAAAAATTTTTAATTTTATTCTTCGCTCAACTGAAAAGGACATTTTGAACATCTTGCTTTTGGATGCAAGACCAAATTATCCTCAAGGTCATATAGCTTTGCAATTCTTGTGATTAATTTTTCACCGCAAACAGGACATTTTATTTCAAAATCAGGATTATTCGAATTAAGCAGAATTAATTCTTTAATTTCATCATTTTTTGATTTTTTAACAAGGGAAAAATCTGTCCTTTTCTCATATTTTTTGATTTCTTTATTATCAACCCTCAAGCCCTTGGCGAGTTTTTGTCTTATTGTCGTTGGCAAAAATAAATCAAGCCCTTGTTCTATTGAAAGAATTTCATCAATTCCAAGGCTTGATTTATTTGCTAATTCTTCCTGAGATAACCCGAGCGATTCCCTTTTTGTGATTACAAATTGAGCAAGGGAGATTTTATCATGTTTTTGATTATTATTATGATTCATTATTGTGCACTTTGGATATTTTTCTTGGTCATTTTTTCTTTAACAATAGACAGAACACTTCCTGCAATAAAAATTGAAGAATATGAACCAACCAAAACACCAAGCATAATTGCCAAAACAAATTCTTTTATAGTAACGCCGCCAAAGAAATACAAAGCTAAAAGAGTAAATAATGTTGTAGCTGAAGTATTAATTGAACGCGCGATTGTTTGGTTAATTGAAGCATTTATAATTTCATTTGACGAATGTTTTTTAGCTAAAAATCTCATATTTTCTCTTATTCTGTCAAATACAACAATCGTATCATTAACAGAATAACCGATTACGGTTAAAATTGCCGTAATAAACAAACTGTCAACGGTTGTGTCGAAAAATATTCCCTTAAGAGCGAAAATACCGATAATAAACAAAGCATCATGGAATAATGCTAACAGTGCAATCCAGCCGTATTCCACCTGAAAGCGGAATGAAATATAAATTACCATTGCAATAAATGAAATAATAAGAGCTATCATTGTATTTTTTAGTAATTCACTTCCAAGAGTCGGACCAACGGAATTAACCTGTACAAGCTGTGCGTTGTCAAAATTTTGGCTAACAATTTCCGTTATTTTATTTTCGGTATTTTTACTTTGAGTATCACCAATAAAGACAGTTTTAATTGAAACCAGATTATCTGTGGAATCATCAATTGATGAAGTTGAAGTAACCTGGATTGTCGGGTTTTTGATTTCATTATCAAGTAATTTTTCTCTTAAATTAGCAATTTTATCAGACGGAACTGCCCCTTCAACGCTATATTGCAGAATTGTTCCGCCGGTAAAATCAATGCCTAATTTTAAAGGTGCATGGTTTGCTTGTGTAACGCTTAAATAAATTATTGCCGCAATACAAGGGACTAAGAGAATTGCACTAAGTGCAAGAAACAGGTATCTGTATTTTATAATATCAATTTTATATTTATCTTTTATTAAATTTGTATTTGCCATTTTTAAATTTCTCCTTGCCAAAATTCTTAATTTTTATTAATCTAAAACGCCGAACTTGGCTTTTTCACGTTTTGTTTCTTCTGCTTTATAAGCGTTTGCAATGTCTTCTTGTTTTAAACCGAACAATTGAGGATATTTAAGCTCGCTTGTTCCAAAGATTAAGTGCATGAAGTTTTTAGTAACGGTAATTGCGCTGAACATTGAAAGGCAGACACCGATTATCAAAGTCAAAGCAAATCCTTTAACCATTGAAGCGCCAAAGACATATAAAATCAAGCAGGTAATAATTGTTGAAACATTTGAATCAAAAATACTTGTGAAAGCTCTGTCAAAACCGGAATTAATCGCAGTGAACAAGCTTCTGCCCATTTTCAATTCTTCTTTTGTACGTTCAAAAATCAAGATATTAGCATCAATTGCCATACCGATTGATAAAATAAAACCTGCAATTCCCGTTAAAGTCAAAGTTACGGGAACAAGTTTATAAATAGCAAAGTTGATAAGCGCGTAAATTATCAACGCAAAGCAAGAAATTAAACCCAAAACGCGGTAGTAAACAAGCATGAAAATCATAACAGCAGAGATACCGATTAAACCTGCAATTTTAGATTTATTTATACTGTCTTGTCCTAATGTCGGACCGACTGATTCTTCCTGAATAATTTCCGCACCAACAGGAAGTGCACCTGCGTTTAGCAAATCAACCATTTGTTTTGCTTCTTCGTATTGAAATCCGCCATTGCCGCCTGTGATTTGCGCTCTGCCGCCTGCAATCGGCTCATTAACACGCGGATCGGATTGAAGTTCGCCATTAAAGAAGATTGCCATTTGCTTTCCTGATAATTCTTTTGTTAAATCATAGAATTTTTTAGCACCTTCCATATTAAATTCAAGTTCAACCATCCATTCTGCAGTTTGGGGGGTTGAGCCTACCAATGCTTTTTTTAAATCTTTACCTGTTAAACCTGTTGATTGCCAGCCTGTTATTTCACCCTGCGGGCTCATTATTGGTCTTTTGAATTCTAATTCAGCAGTTTGACCAATAAACTCTTTTGCTTTTGTTGTATCTTTTATATTTGGAATTTCAACAAGAAGTCTTTTAGCACCGACTCTTTGAACCAAAGTTTCGCCGACACCCATGGCATTTACCCTGTTCTCAATAGCATATTGTAAGCTGTCCATGATTTCGGGGGTAATTTTCGGAACAGATTCCGATGCCTGTGCTTCAAGTATCAATCTTGAACCTCCGACTAAATCGAGTCCGAGGCTTGTTGGTTTTTTATAAACTACAAAAATACTGCCTAATGTGATAGCAATAATAAACCAAAAAATAATTAATTTATTTTTCATTTTTTTCCTCAAATTATAATTCTTAAATAAATTATAACAAAAAAATTTTAAAAGTTAAATTATCAGAGGTTAATTAATAAAAATTACCCGTTTGGGCTAGTTTTAAAACAATTTTTTTAAAACTTTATTTGAATAAAAATTAAAAAATGAAAACAAATGTTAAAAAAAATTTACAATTTTTTTTTCAAATGCGCAATTTTTTTTAATAAGACTACTTTAATAAAATAGCACAAGGAGAAATAAAGAGATGATTTTTGAATTTGACAATTATTCGCTCGATTTAAAATTAAAATTTAAAAAAATACGACAGATTATTGATGCTGCAATAATTACTTGCGCAATATCGAGCATGGTTTATTTTATTTATTGGATATTTTTAATCTGCGATGATATGGTTTACAGCTATACTTCGCAATATTTCTCGCCTCTGGCAAATTTTCTTTTTCCAAACGGCGAGGGTTTTGAAATTTATAAAAATACTTCAATAACGCTTTTTGCACTAATTTTACCTTTATTTTTCAGTTATTTTTATTGTGACAAAAAAGAAGAAAAGCTTTTAAAATATCATGATAAATTAATTGAAGAAAATAAACACAGAGAAGAAGTTAAAGCAAAACTTGATTATTTAAGGCAATTTGATGCAATAAAACAATACTCGATTTGTTTGTCAATTGATTATAAAGGTCAAAAAGAAATTGGCGAAGATTTTAAACGAAAGCTAAACAGCATTGTATTTTTAAATCTGGAACAAAGGCTTTTTAAATTCCGGCACAGGGTAAAAATGTCCTTGAGTGATTGTTTGGTTATAATTTCAAATGATTTTTTAGGATATGATGCGGTATATGACACATTATTGCATTATCTTGCAAAAATAAGAAAAATAACTCTTGAAAAATACAATTTAACAATAACCCCAAGCATTACAACAGAGGCTTTTGAAAAAAATACGCAAATTTCCGACATCAAAAAAAGACATTATGATATTCAAAGCTGTAATTTCAAAAACCAAGCCTGCTCAACGACTCTTTTTACAAAGAAATATGCTCACATAAACAAAAACAAATACGCAGGTGTTCCAATTGGAGAATATGCAGTATTTAATGACAACAAAACAAATACTTACGAACTTAATGTGATTTACAAGAATTTAGAATCGGCACTAATGAAAATGTAAAAAGTCTAATTTTCTTTTAAATATTGTGTTAATTTAAGGGCAAATTCTTTTGCCCTTTCATCATTTAAAAGCATTTGGCGCATTGAATTAAGCTTTTTATCCGTTTCGGCTTTTTTTAATTTATTGTTTTTTGATTCATCATAAGAAAAATCATCAAACATGCTTTTTTTAAAATTTTTTTCGCCCATTTTAAACTTTATCTTTATCTTTTGTAAAAAATCCCATGATTTTATCAATCAAACCGGTATAGTTTTCTTGCGGCTTATCGTTTGTTTTTCCAAATTCTTCCGCTTTTTGAAAATTACCTTGGGAATAATAAAATTCCGCTAAGATATCTTTGGCTTGTTCATCTTTATCAATATCATAAACTTTTTGCATATATTCAATCGCAACAAAACGTTCTTTATTTTGAAGATAAAGATTATATAATTCTACTAAAACAGTTTTATCTTTCGGATTAATTTGATAAGCATTTTCAAATTCAACAATTGCTTCATCGGGCTTTTGGAGCAGTTTTTTACAAAATCCCCAATTTAAATGAGCATTAAAATAATCCTCAAGCCCCTCATAAATTAAGGCTTTCATCTGAAAAGAAACAGGGTTTGGATTATTTAATTTAATGTATTCATCAACTTCTTTTAAAGATTCTTCGAAATTATCCGTATTATAAGCATATTGAGCTTTTAGAATATGCAAATCCGCTTTGCGGTTTAAAGGAGTATTTGTTAAAGTATAGTTGTCCAAAATCGCCTTTGCTTCATCATTTTGATTGTCTTGAAGAAGAATTTTGACTTTGAAAAATTCATCTTTTACAACCCGAAGCGCATTTTTTGTGTCATTATTTTTAAAATACAACTGCGACAGCGCGTTTGAAATATTATCATCATCAGGAAAAACTTCCAAACCCCTGTTTGCAATATCAATCGCAGATTCAATTGAACCTTCCGACATATATAAATCTATCAGTTCAAAATATGCTTTTGAAGCATTTTTATCATATTCTAAAACTTTTAAAAATTCATCAATCGATTTTAAATTTTTTCCCGAAAATTTATACATAAAAGCAAGACGGGTTCTGACATCAACATTTTCCAAATCCAATTCAAGCGCTTTTTTGACATCATTAATTGCAAATTCAAGCTTGTTTTGAGCCGTGTTTAAATCGGCGCGGGTTAAATAATAGTTTAATTTATCACCTTTTTCCAGATATATATCCATCAAACACCCGAGTGCTATTTCATCTGCAGGGTTAATTGCCAAAATATTTTGATATATTTCTAAAACTTTATCAATGTTTTTTTCTTCGTATTCTTTTAATGCTTCGTGGTGTAAATTTTCTAAAGTACTCATTTTAACTCCTTTTAAAATATTTTACCATAAAATCATTTTATGGTTATTTAATCTTTAAGGTACATTTTTGCCAAAACGTCACAATGTTTAAAATTTCTCATTAAAATATGATTTGCAACAATTTTATTATCATATTCAACAAACCTGTGCTCAGAAAAGAACTTTGCATTTTTATCAATTGTTAATTGAAGATAAACCGATTTTTTATCTTCAGTCATAGAACGCCCGACAGAGCCTGCATTAATTATTGTTTTGCCTGAATTTAAAGTATAACCGCAAGGTATATGTGTATGTCCGCAAAGAATTAAGTCGGCATCAGACGAATCAACCATTTTTTCAACCTCATCGTTGTCCATATCAGGATAAATGTTTTCATCTTGTTTGCGCGGCGAACCATGCACAAGTTCGATTTTCAAGCCGTTAATTTCGATTTTTTCTTTTTCATTCAAGTTTTTAACAAAATCGATATATTTTTTATTTGTTATTTTAACATCATCTT
>CAPYQR010000001.1:5833-12102 GCA_948742005.1 uncultured bacterium | reverse complement strand
AATGAATACCCCATACACGGAAACGCTTTTTTAGTTTTCTCAATTAAATCCTCGCTGCAATTTGCAATCATTTTATCTGTATTTCCTTGAATTATAATAAAATTGTCATTATATTCATCTTTTAAATCCAACATTTTTTGACAAACATAATTAGGGTTATAACCTGCAAGAATTAAATCCCCCAGACAAAATATTTTATCAGGTGAAAAAATTTTAATATCGTCTAAAACCCTCTCAAGAGCTGATTTATTTGCATGGATATCTGAAATTACAGCGATTTTCATAATTTTCTCCTTAGTTATCATAAATTATTTTAGCATTTGCAACAGAATTTGTGTAAATTATATAGGCGTTAGGATTATATAAAAGCGCTTTTTCAAAATCAACACCGATTGAATTTAAATACAAAACAGCTTTTTGATTTTTATTATTCGGATTAATAAAATCTTCTTTTTTTATTTTTGTAATATATTCACCTTTATTCCCTTTGATAATATGCCAATTTATATCAAGTTTTTCTACTTTAGGATATTTAGTCAAAACTTCTTTATGATCAATTAAAAACCCATGGACTTCATAACCTTTGGAAATATATTTTGAAGCATCGTTTAAAATAAAATTCATATAATCATCAACTTTACAAATTTTCACCAAAGGCATTGGATATGTTATAAACATACAGATGAAAAACAAAGTTGTTGAATAAAACCCTTTTAGAATTAAAGGTAATTTTTCAAGTTTTTTAAATTCTAAAACAGAAGCAATTGAAACTGTTTCGATAAGAAAAATTAAAGGATAAATTGATAGTAAAAGTCTTTTGTGAAAAATTGGTTTAATTAAAATTGAAATCAAGCTGATTATAATCAACAAAAGTGTTATCAAATAAATTAAATAAATATATAAATTTTCCAAATTTGGATTTGTTTTTATTTTTAATTTTAATTTATCTTTTGGAAGATATATTAAAATCAAATTTATCAATACAATAAATGCCAAAAATAAAAATATATATTTATTTATAAAATATTCATTAATTGAATATAAAAATTTTAATTTATCAAAGCTTCCAATCCAGCTGTTAAATTCTTTTCCTAATGCCGATTTATAAGATATTAAAAGATAAGGAAAAAAACTGAGAGCGCAAAAAATATTTCCAATAGTAAATTTTATAATATTTTTTTTATTTCTAATTTCCTTATTATCAAAAATACCCGCAAGGCCATAAACAAAATTACAAAAAGCAAGAATAGCAAGGTAATAATGCGTGTTTATCAATAAAATCTGTGAAATTAAGAACAAAACAAAATTTTTATTTTTCCCATTTTTTAAATATTCAAACAAAGCATAAATTGAAAAAACAATTAAACAAGCACAAAGAATCGAGCTTCTTATTTCTTTTGAATGGTAGATAAAAATCGTATTAATTAACGCAAAAAAGCTTGCAAAAAGGGCGAGTTTTTTATTTATATTTTTAAACAGCAAATAAATTAAAACAATCAGAGTAATTCCTAAAAAACAAGGTACGAGCTTTAGTGCAAAGTCGCTTGAATTTATTTTTGAAACAAAAAATTCAAGCAAGAAAAACAAAGGTGGATTGCCCGGGTCTTGAAAACAAGATTTAAAATTTTCAATCGCAATAATTTTTGTATATAATTCGTCAAACCACAAAGGATTATAAGTCAAAAGATTGAATCTTGTTAAAACAGTCATAAAAATTATTAAACCGAAAATTGAGTAATAAGTTTTCTTTTTATTGAAAAAATCAGTAAAAAATCCAAAACTGATTTCATCTTTTTTAAAAGCATAAATACAAAACGCTATAAACAGCCAAAAATAAGGGATTAAAAACATTAAAGGATTATAAAAAAGATTTAAAAACAAAGTTATAAAATGATTCAATTTTCCTTTATAGTTTGTTTTAAAATCATTAGGAATTTCAATAGCGGCAAATTCGCTTTCTTTTTTTGAATCATCTTTTTTGATTTTTATGGTTTTTTTCTTGAAATTTTTTATATCTTTTTTGTGATAATTAAATGCACGATTTCCAACATAAAGATATATATCGTTTAGATTGTTTTCGATTAATTTTTCATCATTTTTATCAAAAACAAAAGAAATATTTGATAATTTTTTTGAATAAAAATCCGAATTAAAAAAATCTTTGTTGAATTTTAAATAATATGAATTTAAAAATGAATCAGATTCGGGATTTTTACAAACATCATTAAAACAAACCATAAAACTTGAACCTAATTTTATTTTTTGTTTAAAGGTAAAATTAATACTTGCTTCTTCTAAGACGGAATGTGAATATTTTACATCCGCATTATAAAAGTTAAATTTTATTATGTTGAAAATAGAAAAAACAGCAAAAAATAAAAGAATCCAAAAACAAAACACAAAAATTGAAGCTTTTTTTTCATCTTTTTTCATTATTTTCTCCCCTAATTTTATTTTATTAATAAAATTATTCTAACACAACTTTTGCGCTTTTATTTGCTCCTGTTTTATAAATTTTTATTTGCTTTTCAATAAAATAATTTGAATCAAGACTTGTTCCGTAATTGCTTAAATATAAAATTACTTTTTTGTTTGATTTTGTTAAATCTTTTTTTGAAATTTTTTCTATTTTATCTTTTGTAAGCGTATCTATAACATGCCAGTTTATATCACTTAATTTTTCAATTTCGGGAAAATTCTTTAAAAAATTTATATCTTGAATAACAATCCCATGGATTTCATAAATATTTTTATTATAGTCATTATTTTTAATATCATTTTGAATAAAGAAAAAATAACCGTTAAGATTATGAGTAATTTTAAACTCGCCTGCCTGTGTTATTGAAAAAAACAAAAACAAAAGCAAGATTGAATAAAGATTTTTGAAAAAATAATTTTTATTGTTTAATAAATTACACTCAAAAACTCCTGAAATCATAACACCCTGAAGCAAAATAAACAAACCGTAAAGACTCAACAAAATTCTTTTATCCAAAACAGGTTTTACAAAAATCGAAATAATTAAAATAATAAAAAGCGAAAAAACAATTGAAAAAATTAAATAAAGGAAAACTTCTTTTTTTATCTTATTAATTTTAAATTTATTAATAAATATCAAAATCAAATTAACAAAAACAATAAAAAGAAAAATTAAAAATATTTTTTCATTAATAAAATAAGAAGATATAATACTTTTTAACTTAATCAAACTCAAAGGCTCTATCCAGGAATTAAAATCTTGATTTATTGAATTTTTAAAAGAAATTAATAAATAAGGAACAAAAGACAAAAAGCAAATCAAATTAACAAAAACAAATTTAAGCAATTCTTTGTGATTTTTATTTTTAAAAATAACAAAAATCCCGTAAACAAAATTAGAAAAAACATAAACAACGCAAAAATAATGAAGATTTATTGCAATAACTGATAAAAATGAAAAAATAATCAAATCTTTTTTATTTAAATTTTTTAAATATTTCAAGAAAAAATAACTTATCAAAACACACATTACCATGCACAAAGAATAGCATCTTGCACTTTGAGAATAAATTATATTAATTGTATTAAAAGAAGCAAAAAACATCATTAACAATGCAAGATTTTTATTAATTCTTTTAAAAAACAAATAAACCGCCAAAACAAATCCAACACCGGATAAAAAAGATAAAAACCTTAAAGAAAAATTAGAATCATTAAAAAGTTTACAAAATAAAAACTCAATCAAATAAAACAAAGGAGGATTCCCGGGATCTTTAAAACAATTTTGAAAACTACTTATTGCAACCGTTTTTGTGTAAATTTCATCAGGATACAAGGGCAGATTTTCAATATTATAAAATCTCAAAACAACACCCAAAAATAAAATTAAAGAAAACAAAAAATAATGACGGCTTGAATTACAATTTTCTTTTTTACAGTTATTTTTATCTTTTCTATAAAAGGAATAAATCAAAAAACACCCCAACAGCCCAAGATAGGGAAAGATAAAATATTTACAATTGAAAAATAAACTTAAAACAAATATTATAAAATGATTAAAAACTCCGTTATAATTAGATTCAACTCCCTCAAGCTCGATACGGTAATATTTTGTCGAATGAGAGTCTTGAGAATAATCAAATTTTATTTGCGCAATTGAAGTTTTGAATTTTAATAAATCATTTTTTGCAAAGTAATATTTTTTATCTCCGCTATATAAATATAAATCCGAAAAAGCATTTAAAAATTCATCTTTTTTATCATAAGGATAAGCAACAAAATATTTTTTAACAGGTTTTAAATAAAAATCCAAACCGTTTTCATAGCCAGAAAATTCAACATTATAAACCGTCGTATTATTATAACTTGCCAAATCAGAACAATAATCATCAAAACACACAAGCGGTTTTTCACTTATTTTTTTATCAAGAGTCAAATTAACATCAATATTATTTAAAGAATAAAAAACATTTTTGATTTGGTAAAAATAAGGATATTTAAAAAAAATTATTAATATTGTAAAAACAGAATAAATAAGCAATATCCAAAAGCAAGATTTTATAATTTTATTATTTTTCATTCTCCGCCGTTAATAACTGTAATTTTATGTTAATATACTACCATGGACAAAATTAAACTGAAAATCGGCAATGTTGAAATTGGAAACGGTGCACCAATAAGCATTCAATCCATGACAAACACAAAAACAGATGATACATATGCAACGCTAAACCAAATTGAAAAGCTTGCTAAAGCAGGATGTGATATCATCCGCGTTGCAGTTTTAAATAAAAAATGCGCGGATGTTTTGGATGAAATCACTAAAAACTCGCCAATTCCCGTTGTTGCAGATATCCATTTTGATTATCGTTTAGCATTAACTGCAATTGAAAAAGGAATCCATGCTCTGCGTTTAAACCCCGGAAACATAGGAAGCATTGAACATACAAAAAAAGTTGTCAAACTTGCAAAACAGACAAATACTCCAATCAGAATCGGGATTAATGCGGGGTCATTAGAAAAAGATTTATATGAAAATAAAACCCTGCCGCTTGAAGAAAAAATGATAATTTCTGCTCAAAGGCATGTTAAAATCTTAGAAGATTTAGACTTTCATTTAATTAAAATCTCTCTAAAATCTTCCGATGTTTCAACAACAATAAAAGCATACAAAAAAATGCATGATTTAACGCCTTATCCGCTGCACATAGGTTTAACAGAATCAGGAACTCTAAGAGGCGGAATTGTCAAATCCTCAATTGCGATTGGTTCTTTACTCTCTCAAGGAATCGGCGATACGATAAGAGTTTCTTTAACAGAAGACCCGATTGAAGAAGTAAAGCTTGCAATCGAAATATTAAAAACTCTTAATCTTAAAACCTATTGCAAAAAACAAAGTGTAAATTTTATCTCTTGTCCGACTTGCGGAAGAACAAGAATTGATTTAATCAGTCTTGCCAAAAAAGTTGAAGAAAAATTCTCTAATCTTGATGTGCCGATTACAATTGCAACAATGGGCTGTGCGGTTAACGGGCCAAAAGAAGCAGCAGGTGCAGATTATGGAATTGCAGGCGCGATAGATGAGGGGTATATTTTTAAAAAAGGAGAAATGATAAAAAAAGTTCCTCAGGACAAATTATTGGATGAATTGGAAAAAATCATACGTTTGGATTTAAAAATATAAATTTTTTTGCAAAAAAATACAAAAAGATATATAATGTAAAATAAGATAGAAAGTATTAAAAGAAAGTTATAAGAATAGAGGCTTATGAAAAAATTATTTGTTTTATTCGGCATATTTGCGTTTTTAGGCGGTGCATCTTTTGCTTATTATTACGAAAATGAAACATTATATCCCGAAACAATGAAAGCTCAAGGATATTCAAACACTATGATTTTAGTTACAGATAAAACCCATGCTTTCAACGAGGGGATTCACAGCAATTATCAAAGAAAATTTCAAAGACCAAAACGCCAAAATTTCTTAGGAAGAAGCTATTATTATCTTAAAAATTATGTCGACCCGCTTCAAGATGACGGATTGTTTGGGGAACATCAAATTAACTTCTCAAACACATGGACAGATGAAACAACAAAATACGCAACTCCCGAAAAATCAACAACAAAAATAAAAGGCAGAAAATACGGGGTTGAAAATCTGTAACCACAATAAAATAAAATTTTTAAAACAAAAATCAGCACAAAAAATAAAAATTTTGCGCTGATTTTTTTATTTTTATATTTATGATAATCTGAAATAAAAATAAATTTTCAAAGGAGAGTAACTGCAA
>CAPYQR010000001.1:0-5823 GCA_948742005.1 uncultured bacterium | reverse complement strand
TAACTGCAATTATGAAAATGTCAAAACTTTTTGTTCAAACTTTAAGAGAATTCCCAAATGATGCAGAGGCAATTTCGCACAAGCTTCTTATTCGCGCAGGATTTATTAAAAAACTAACCAATGGAATTTATTCTTATTTACCTTTAGCACAAAGAGTTTTAACAAAAATTTCAAACATCGTCCGTGAAGAAATGAACGCTTCAGGCGCTCAGGAACTATTAATGCCTTTTGTACAGCCTGCTGAAATCTGGCAAAGTTCAGGCAGATGGCAAAAATATGGAAAAGAACTTTTAAGATGTGAAGACCGCCACGGAAATCAAATGTGCTTAGCGCCGACCCATGAAGAGGTCATAACTTCTGTTGTAAGCGGAATTGCAGCCTCTTATAAACAGCTTCCTTTAAATTTATATCAAATTCAAACAAAATTCAGAGATGAAATTCGTCCGCGCTTCGGGCTTTTAAGAGGACGTGAATTTATCATGAAAGATGCATACTCATTTCACACTTCTCAAAAAGACTTAGAGCGCGAATATGAAATTATGGCGCAGACATATACAAATATTTTTAAACGCTGCGGTTTAGAAACAAAATCTGTCCAATCAGACTCAGGTGCAATTGGCGGCGCAGTTTCACATGAATATATGGTTTTAGTCGATACTCCTGTTGGCGAAAATGATGTATTTTATTGCACTTGCAGCTATAGTGCAAATTCAAATCACGCAGTTTCAATCTTGCCTATTGATTCAACCGATGGCGGATTTAAAGAAGAAAAAACAGTCGATACTCCAAACATAAAAACAATTGAAGAACTTGCAGAGTTTTTAAAAGTTGATTCAAATTGTATTTTAAAAGCCGTTGCATATATTGCCGATTCAAACCCTGTTATTGTAATGATTAGAGGGGATAAAGAAATCGAAGAAACAAAATTATTAAACGCACTAAATGCGCTTGAGATAAGACCAATGGAAAATGAAGAAATTGAAAAATTTCTCAATTGTGCACCGGGTTTCATTTCCTATCGAAATGTTGATAATTCAAAAGTCAAAATTATTTTTGATAATTCTGCAAAAAATATGAAAAATTTCGTTTTAGGCGCAAACATCAAAGATAAACACATTACAGGTGCTAATTTCGAAGAAAACATAAAAGAAATTATGCTATCAGGTGATTTTGTTGATGTTTCACTTGTCAAAGAGGGAGAATTCTGCCCGCATTGTCATAAACCTCTCAAAAAAACAAAAGGAATTGAAGTTGGAAATATTTTCCAGCTGGGAACAAAATATTCCGAGCCGATGAATGCTTGCTATACTGATGAAAGCGGACAATTAAAACCTTATGTTATGGGGTGTTACGGAATTGGTGTTTCAAGAACAATGGCAGCAGCGATTGAAAAATACCATGACGATTTTGGAATCGTCTGGCCGATTGAAATCGCACCTTATCATGTCGATGTAATTCCTGTTAATTCAGAAGACCCTGAACAAATGAAAACAGCAGAAGAAATTTATGAAAAACTTCAAAAATTAAACATTGAAGTTGTACTTGATGATAGAAAAGACAGAGCCGGCGTAAAATTTAAAGATGCCGACTTAATTGGTTTTCCGTTAAGAATTACGGTCGGAAAAACAATATCCGAAGGACTTGTTGAATTTAAAACAAGAAAAGATGGGCAAATCGTTAAAATTACGCCTGATGAAGCGGTTGAAAAATGCAGGAAAATAATCTTGAATTAAAAATTGCATATTTATATCCCGATATTCTGCAAGGATTCTGCGACGAAGCAAATATAGAGGCTTTTTGCCGCCGTACTCGTGTGCGAAATATTAATATCACAACAGACTACATTACTGCACATACAAAAATCCAAGCCGAAAAATATGACTTTTTCTACATTGGCGGTTCAAATGTTGAATATCTTGAATATGCACTTACTTTTTTAAAAGAAAACGAAACAGAGCTTTTTAAAGCATTAAATTCAAAAACCCCGATGCTTTCTGTCGGAGTCGGATTTTATCTTTTTGGAAATTTTTATCAGCCGCAAAATAAAAGCAAAATTGAAACCCTTGGGCTTATTAATTCTTGCGCAGTTTATTCTAAAAAATTAATTTATGGTACAGTCACAGGAGTCTGTAATTTTTTGGAAAACAAAACAATAGCAGGATTTGAAAACAGAAAAATTTTAACCAAAATTGCAAACACAACACAACCTTTTATTCACCTTAAAAAAGGCTGTGGAAATATAAAAAGCAAAACAGAAGGCGCAAGGAACAAAAACCTTTTTGCAACAAATATCCAGAGTCCGATTTTAGCCCAAAACCCACATTTTTGTGATTTTTTAATTCAACTTGCACTCAAAAACAAATACCACTCCATCATCCCCCTAAACCCTTTGTGTGATGATGTTGAATGGTATGTACATAATTCATTATTAGAATCAAAATAAAACACAAAAAAGCATGCTTTCAAAATAATTATATCTATTATAAAATATACTCATGCTATTAGTAATCGACATCGGAAATACAAACACGTCCTTAGGGATTTTTGAAAATAATGAATTAAAAAGCACATTTTTTTTATCATCAGACATTAAAAAAACCCCGGATGAATACGGAATATCGCTTATTTCAATTTTAAATCACAACAATTTAATCAAAAAAATAAAAGGCGCAATAATGTCCTCTGTGGTTCCGCAGCTGCAGGAAACTTTTAAAACAGCATTATCAAAATATCTTCAAATTAATGCTCTTACATTATCTTATAAATCCAAAATGCCTGTTAAATTAACATTAGACAACAACAAAGAAATCGGCGCCGACAGAATTGCAAACGCAGCAGCAGTCAGTGTTAAATATAAACTTCCTGCAATTGTTATTGATTTTGGAACAGCAACAACATTTGATATTGTAGATGAAAACAAAAATTTTATCGGCGGAATAATAGCACCCGGATTAAAAATTCAAGCAAAATCTTTATCTCAATTCACATCAAAACTTCCAAAATTAAAAATAGAAAGTCCCAAAAACGCCATAGGAAAAGATACAATCTCTGCAATGCTTTCAGGAATTGTTCTCGGGCACAGATGTATGATTGAGGGAATGATTAAAAAATGTGAAGAAGAATTAAATTCAAACGCAACAATCATTGCAACAGGCGGCTATTCAAATATTTTATTTGAAAACATGGACAAAATATTAAATTATATTGATAAAGATTTAACCCTATACGGATTAAAAGAATTATATTATTTAAATAAGGAATAAAAATATGCAAGGAATTATGGAAAAAACACAAAATCTAACCCTTAAAATTAAAAAGCTGGACAATTTTGTTTCAATCCCTGAATATAAAACACAAGGCGCTTCTGCAATGGATTTAGTTGCAGCAATTGATGAAGATATTATCATCCCCGCGGGTGAAATCAGAATAATCCCCACTGGGATTGCGATTGAGCTTCCGCACAACACAGAAGCACAAATCCGCTCGCGTTCTGGCATGGCAATCAAAAAAGGAATTGCCGTTGTAAACGGAATCGGAACAATTGATGAAGACTACAGAGGCGAAATCTGTGTCGGTTTAATCAATCATTCAAAAGTTGATTTTACAATTCAAAAAGGCGATAGAATTGCCCAAATGGCAATCATGGAAGTTTTAAAACCGCAAATTGTTGTCGCAGATGAATTATCAGATACACAAAGAGCAGCCGGAGGTTTTGGTTCAACAGGCGTAAAATAAATTATAAGAAGAGAACAAAATGTACGGATTTAAATTTGAACTGGACGAATTTCAAAAAGAAGCAATTAATCACATCCAAAACGGAAAAAGCGTTGTAGTATGTGCCCCGACAGGCGCAGGTAAAACCTGTATTGCGCAAAGTGCGATTCATCTTGCGCTTGAAAAAGGTGAGCGGATTTTTTATACGACACCCTTAAAAGCCTTGTCAAACCAAAAATTTAACGACTTTTCAAAATTATATGGCGAAGAAAACACAGGGCTTTTAACAGGAGATACAACAATCAACAGAGATGCACAGATTGTTGTTATGACAACGGAAGTTTTTAGAAATATGCTCTATGGGACAACATTCGGCTCTGTTAAAGACAATTTAAAAGACGTCAAATATGTTGTTTTAGATGAAGTTCATTACATGAACGATGAATCACGCGGAACTGTTTGGGAAGAGAGTATTATTTATTGCCCGACAAATATTCAAATCATCGCATTAAGCGCAACAGTACAAAATTCAAGACAATTAACCGATTGGATTAATACGGTTCATTCCAAAACAGAACTCGTTTACACAGATTTTCGCCCTGTTCCTTTGAGGTTTTTTTACTATGATTCCTCAAAACCCAAAACAATCCTGCCGCTTTTAACCCCATCGGGCGATTTAAACAAAAAAATCCGTCCCGAGAGCAAGTATAAATATTTCAACAAAAAAGATAAAATAAAAAACCCCACAACAGACATTGTTGAGGCTTTAAATGAAAAAAACATGCTTCCTGCAATTTATTTTACTTTTTCAAGAAAAAAATGTGATGAAAACGCAAAAAAATGTCTGAAGCTTGAGCTTTTAAATAAAGATGAGCACAAACGTGCAAATGAAATTATTGACGAATATTTAAAAGAAAACCAATATCTTGAGAACAATCCGCAATTGGATTTAATCCGCTCCGGAATCGCCGCGCACCATGCAGGATTGCTTCCCGGATGGAAAGCATTGGTTGAAAAATTATTCCAACAAGGCTTAATAAAAGTCGTTTTTGCAACCGAAACTCTTGCTGCAGGCATCAATATGCCGGCAAGAACAACAATAATAAGCTCAATTTCCAAAAGAACAGACTCAGGACACAGAACCCTAAGCGCTAATGAATTTCTTCAAATGTCAGGCAGAGCAGGACGCCGCGGAATGGATGAAATTGGTTATGTAGTTGTAGTGGGAACTCCTTTTCAAACGCCCGATGAAGTTGCGGCTCTTGTGAAATCAGATGCAAATCCTTTAGAAAGCAAGTTTTCTCCTTGTTATTCAATGGTTTTGAATCTTTTGCAAAGATTTTCAATGGAAACCGCTAAAGAATTAATCTTCAAAACGTTCGGCTATTTTTCATCAACCGACCGTTTGTCACCTCTTTTAGATAAAAAAAATAAACGCCTTGAAGATGTTGAAAAAACAAACGATTTTTCTTGCAGATATAATCTGGGGGATGAAGATTTCAACAATTACAACAAATTAAAAAATCAATTTGTCCAATTAAGAACCCTGTACAAAACCCTCAAACGTCAAGCAAAAGGAAAATACAAAAACCCGTCAACAGCGCCTGAAGTTATTGAATTTTATAACAAATCAAAAGATTTACAAAAAAGAATTGAATCTTACGGATGCAACACTTGTAAAATCTACAAAAAACATAAAAAAAGCCTTGAATTAAAGGAAAGATTTGAAAAAGAGATAAAAATTCTGGATAAAGAAATTGAATTTCAAAAAGATATTTATTGGCAAAAGTTCCTGGCTCACAAAAACATTCTCGAATTAACAGGAAATTTAAAAGACGACTACCCGAGCGAAAAAGGCAAAATCACAATGGCTCTAAGGTGCGAAAATGAGCTTTATTTAAGTGAAATTATTCTATCGGGATTATTGGATGATTTATCTGTAATCGAGCTTGCAAGCGTAATTTGCGCACTTGAAAGCGAAGAAATCAGAAAAAACAACGAAACAATTTCAAAACCTTGTTCAAAAAAAGTCAGAAAAACGCTTAATCAGATTAAAGACAAACCAGAGCATCAAAAAGAAGACAAGCAAAAGAATTAGAAGCTCAAAAT